>JABDJQ010000054.1 GCA_013002425.1 Gemmatimonadota bacterium | reverse complement strand
ATCGCTCCGTGAACGAAGGCTTCTCGGGCGGCGAGAAGAAGAAGAACGAGATCTTTCAGATGGCGGTCCTCGATCCGAAGCTCGCGATCCTCGACGAAACGGACTCCGGCCTCGACATCGATGCGCTCCGCGTGGTCGCCGACGGCGTCAACTCGCTCAGAAGCCCCGAGCGCTCGATGATCGTCGTGACGCACTACCAGCGTCTTCTCGATTACATCGTTCCGGATTTCGTGCACGTTCTCTCCGCAGGGAAGATCGTGAAGTCCGGCGACAAGAACCTCGCGCACCAGCTCGAAGACGAAGGCTACTCGTGGCTCCGTTCGCACGCGGAAGCGCGCTAGGGCGGAGGGAGCGAACATGACTACCAAAACCAAAACGGCAGCCGCATCCCCGAAGCAGGACATTCTCGACCAGTACGAGGCGTTCCGCGCGGGCGGGGCGACCGCGTCCGACTGGCTGGCGCCCGTACGCGAAGCCGCGATGGCGCAGTTCCGTGAGCAGGGAATCCCGACCACGAAATGGGAGGACTATCGCTTCACGAACCTCGCGCCGATCGAGCGTGCGAAGTTCCGCCACGCGTCGACGTACAAGCAGCCTGACGAAATCGCGGACACGGCGGCGCCCATGAAGTTCGAAGAAGAAACTTCGGTCGAACTCGTGTTCGGAAACGGCCGCCTCATGCAGACGAACGGAGGCGACGCGCTTCCCGGAGGCGTGCTCGTCATGAGCCTCGCCGAGGCGATGAAGAAGCACGCGGACATCGTGAAACCGCACCTCGCGAAGGTGGCGAATCTCGATTCCGCGCCGCTGGCGGCCCTCAATACCGCGTTCATCGAAGACGGCCTTTTCGTTTACGTCCCGAAAGGGGTGCACCTGGAGAAGCCGGTGCACGCGATCTTCGTGACCGATTCGGGCGGGAAGTCGAGCGGCGCCGGAACCGGCGAGGAGCGAATGGTTTCGCACCCGCGGACGCTGATCGTGCTCGGCGAGAGCGCGGAGGCGCGTGTCTACGAGACGTTCACGTCCCGTGAGGGCGACGCCTTCTGGTCGAACCCGGTCACGGAGGCCGTGGTCGGTGAGAACGCGCGTCTCGAGCACCTGCGATTCCAGGACGAAAGCAACGAAGCGTTTCATACGGGTACGGTCGAGGCGACGCAGGAGCGTTCCTCGTGGTTTACGACGTACTCCTTCGCGTTCGGAAGCAGGCTCACCCGCAACGACGTCAATCTCGCGCTTCTGGGCGAGGGGATCGAGTCGGATCTGGACGGGCTCTACATCGCGTCCGGCACACAGCTGATCGACCATCACACGTTCGTCGATCACCGCGAACCGAACTGCGAGAGCCGCGAGTTCTACAAGGGCATTCTCGACGACAAGGCCACCGGGGTCTTCAACGGCAAGATCATGGTGCATCAGAAAGCGCAGAAGACGGACGCGAAGCAGACGAATCGCAATCTGCTGCTTTCGGACTCAGCGAACGTGCACACAAAGCCGCAGCTCGAGATCTTCGCCGACGACGTGAAATGCACGCATGGCGCGACGATCGGACAGATCGACGCGGATTCGCTCTTCTATCTGGAAACGCGGGGGATCGACGAAGTGACAGCCCGGAGCCTTCTGATCTACGCGTTCGCGGGCGAAGTGGTCGAACGCGTGTCGTTTCCGCCGATGCGGGAGCGACTGCAGAATCTCCTTTACGACCGTCTCCCGAACGGAGACGAACTCCGCGAACTCGGGGAGTAGGAGAAGCCGGTCATGGCCGTCGACACGAAACTGACATTCGATCCGGCGCGCGTGCGCGCGGAGTTCCCGATTCTCGCAAAGACGATGAACGGCAAACCGCTCGCGTATCTCGACAGCGCCGCGAGCGCCCAGAAGCCGCAGAGCGTTATCGACGCGACCGTCGATCTGTACACGGGCTACTACGCGAACATCCATCGAGGCGTCTATCAG
>JABDJQ010000047.1 GCA_013002425.1 Gemmatimonadota bacterium | reverse complement strand
GCGTCGGCCGCGTGATCGTCGCAAGCCCGAGCACGAGCCCGGATGCCAGCCAGCCCGAATATCCGCGGGCGCCGAGCGCGATCCGCGTGCCGGCGAGCGACAGGGTCAGAAAGAGCGTCGTAACGAGAGTTTCGGCCTCGAAATAGATGAACGGATAGTAGAGAACGGCCAGGGCGAGCGCGATGAGACCGGTTCTCAATCCGAAGACCTTGCGCCCGATAGAATAGATGAGGAAAAGATTCAGGAGGCCGAGGCCGAACTGGACGAGACGGGGCCCGAGGGGCCATTCGACGCCGAGCGAATAGAGCGCTCCGAGGAACATGGGATAGAGAGGCGCGCGAAAGACGTCCTCGGGGCGCGGAGGCGCTCCTTCGCTCCAGGCGAGGGCGCGGCCGTGATACCATGCAGCATCCAGGACGGGGGTCTGGTACTCGGGGGAATTCATGATTCCGCCCAGGTAAGCGAGACGGGCGGCCCCGCCGATAAGGAGCAGGAGGAGTAGGATCCATGTCGGTCGCACGGGCCGCACCCTACACCGGCTGCCAGACGCTGTCAATTGCGACAGACAGGGAGAATCGGAGCAGAATGATGCACTTTTTCGCGAATGGACTACGCACGAGGTCACTCCATGGATTTCCGGCGCTCTGCCTTTTGATCGGCGCCGGGCTCGGCTTCGGCTGCGGAAGCAAGAATCAGGTAGTCGATCCCGGCGACGGCGGCCCGAGCATTCTGATCACGGCCCCGCTCGCGGGAGCCTCGGTTTCCGGCATCGGCTTCTACGTTACCGGATCCGTCGCGGCTTCGGACAGCGTCTCGATCGTCCGCATGAGCATCGAAGGCGATGCATACGACAGCGCGACGAGCGCACTCGGCGCGCCCTCCATTCCGTTTTCGTTCTATGTACCGTCCGCGCTCTTCGATCCCTCGGTCGATCTCGCCATCGTGATCGAGGGCGTCGACAACAGCGGGGAAAAGTCCACGACAACGCGCACCGTCGACCCGCGTGAACCCGCGCTTCGCTTCATCGGATTCGGAAGCGACACGGAACGCGAACCGGCATGGTCGCCCGGAGGCGACGAAATCGCTTACACGTCCGAGGGCGACCTCGGCAATCGCGACATCTATGTAATCGACGAACTGGGCCTGACGCCCGAACAGATCACGACGAACGTCAACGAAGACCGCAGCCCGACCTGGTCGCCGGACGGCCAGTACATCGGCTTTGCATCGAATCGCGCCGGGAACTGGGACATCTGGACCGTGAACCGTTCGACGGACGCGCTCTCGCAGATCACGACGAACGGCGCGAGCGACGAAGGACCGGCGTGGTCGCCGCGCGGCGATGAAATCGCGTTCCATTCGAAGCGCGACGCGAACGCGAACATCTACTCCGTGGGCGTGCTCGGGGGCGCCGTGAACGGCATTCCGGAACGGCATACGGCCGTGGCGAGTTCGGAATCGCTTGCGGTGTGGATCGGAAAGAACGGCGAGAAGCTCGCCTTCGAGTCGAATCAAAACGTCAGCAGAGATATCTGGATGGTCACGCCGCCGGACGTCACGATCACGAGCGTCGAAGGGGCGAACGATCCCGCGTTCGCGGAGACGGACCCGCACTACTCGCGGCTCGGCGACTTCCTCGTCATGGCCTACAACCGCAATGCGAACTTCGATATCTGGGTGGTGCATCCGCCGAGCGGAACGAAACGCGTGCTTGCCGCAAACCCGGCCAGCGATCGCGAACCCGTCTGGTCGCGTCAGGGCGACAAGATCGCGTTCGCGTCGAACCGGAACGGCACCTACGACATCTGGATTCTCGAGTAGCCTAGTATCCCTGGAACAGTTCCGAAAGCGGAGCTTCGAGCGCGACCGATACTTTATAGAGAGTCGGAATCGAAGGGGAACTTTCGCCGCGTTCGATCTGCGAGATCAGACTCGTCGACACGCCGATCCGTTTCGAAAGCTGCCGCATCGTGAGGCTCTTCTCCTTGCGGATCGCGCGAATCCTCTGACCGACTTCCTTCGTGATCTGCTGCACCGGATCAGTCGCGAGGCCGTGCTTCCGGATCCCCTTCTGAATGACCACCGCGAGCTTTTCGAGATCCATCGGTTTCGTCAAATAGTCGAACGCACCGTAGTTCTTGAGGCCCTCGATCGCCGTTTCGAGCGACGGGTGCCCCGTCAGAAGAATGACGCAGACGTCCGAGTCGATCTTGCGGATCGCTTTCAACAGTTCGAGGCCGTCGTAGGGAGGCAGAATGAGATCGAGCACGACGATCTGATATGTCTCTTTCCGAAACTCGTCGAGTGCGTCTCCAGGGTTCTGAATCGTCGTCACGTCGTAGCCCTGGCGGTTCAGGAACTTCTTACAGATTGCACCGACCTGCTCGTCGTCGTCGATGACGAGGATTCTGACCGGAGTGAGATGATTCACAGCTTGATTGCTCTCCTTGTTCTTATCCTGGGTCACGCCATCCATATAGTACCTCCCCGCGATAGTTCCGGGCGGGAGCGGCCGGTCGACAGAGGACTGTCCGAATCAGCAGAGCATCCAGCCCTTGCAGTGAAATCGTAGTCCCCTCTGTAATTTTACGCACTACCAGGTGGTGAGGCGACAAGGGGACATTCCAACTATAGCGGACAAATGGTCGGCGCGTCAACGATCGCCCTTGACTATACCTGTTATTGAATATTCCACTACTCGTTCGTGCCCCGACAAACATCCGGAATCACGGTGGATCAGCGAAGCAGCGTAAGTCGACTCGTGGCCGCACGGCCCCCGGCCAGGATGCGGGCGAAGTAAGACCCCGAAGGAACCGCGCGCCCTTCCCCGTCCCGTCCGTCCCACTGCACCTGATGCGCACCCGCGGGAAGCCAGGCATCGTGCAACGTTCGCACCGCTCGTCCCGCCACATCATGGATGACGAGCGTCACGCGCCCGGCGGCCTGCCGATCGAATCGTATCGTCGTCGTCGGATTGAACGGATTCGGGGCGGCGACGAGCCGTGCCCGGCCGCGCGGTACCGCGTTCCCGTCATGACCGGCGACACCCGTCGTGATCGCGGTCGCGAAACGAATGTAATGGACATCGAGATCAATCCCCGTGTAGGTGAGGTGCATGTTGCCGGCCGCGTCGAGGTCCGCTGAACGGGCCGAGGCCGCACTCGCTGAGATTCCGAGAGTGTCCGGTCCGTCGAGCGTGATCCCCGCAAGATCGATCCTCTGATAGAGAATGCCGTTGCCGTCGCGCCAGACGAGGTGAATCTCGTCCTGCGGATCGATCACCGGGATCGGCGTCCGGATGATGCCGGGCGTCTCGAACAGAATCGCGGGGGGCGCGTACGGCGTTCCCGTCGAATCGAGCACGATATGGTGCAGGCGGCCCGTTCCGAGCGAGTCGTCCTGCCAGAAGAGATGCAGATCGCCGAACGTGTCGAGGACCATGCGCGGATTTTTCGCGCTTCCCGTTGACCCGGGAACGACACCGATCGGAACGACCGTGTTGCCCGCGAAATCGATCTGCTGATAGTAGAGTGAGTCGCCGCCGGTTTTCCAGTCGATGTAGGCGATGTGGAGGACCCCGTTTCCGACCGCAACCGCCTCTGCGGCCGGGCGCACGGTGGTGCTGCTGTCGATCATGCGGTCGGGTACGATGTCCGCCCCCTGCGCGGAGACGCGCGTATAGAAGAGGTTGTT
>JABDJQ010000042.1 GCA_013002425.1 Gemmatimonadota bacterium | reverse complement strand
CCCTCGACCTGCGCGCGCTGGCTTACGTCCTTGATGCGCACTTCGGGCTTGCTCGAACGCATGTGCCGCGCATTCGTGCGATCGACGAACACCTGGTCCGGCCCCTGCGGCTCGGCGACCTTCGACTTCGTTTCCTTCTGCGAAATGTCGACGCGAACGGCCTTGTAGACCTCTTCGCCGGGCCGCGCGACGGAATCCGCGTTCGCGAGGTTTTTCGCGATCGCTTCCATCCGCTTCCGCTGCGCCGCCATTCCCGAGGCGCTTACCTGAATCGACGATGTGGCACGTGTTTCCATCGAGACCTACTCCTATCGATGTCCGTTGATCGCGTTACGGAGTGAACGAATCTTGTGAGTCGCGAGCCGCGCGGTCAGCGCGTGATTCATGCGCGTCTGCACGAGCGATATAAGAGTGTTTTCCATGTCGACCGTCCCGTCGGGATGACCCGTATCGTCCTTCTCCGTCTTGAACTGCGCATGGTCCTTCACCGACGTGATGTGTTTTTCGTCGGTGGCCCTCAAACGAAGATCGCGCTCGTTCAGCGCTTCTTCGAATACGGGGCGCTCTCCCTCGTACCCGGGCACTTCCGCGTTTGCGACATTCTTGGCCAGCACCTTCTGCGAGAAGGTGGTCTTGTCCAGAATCTGCCGCAGGTTCTGAAGCCCGGGTCCGAATATCGAAAGCTTGTCCATGCTTTTCCTCCACAAGGAAACGGAGCAACTATCAGACCAGTTGCGCCACGTGAGAAACCTGTCCCGATCAGGTCGTCAAAGACCGCGCGAAGGTCTCGGAGTCCAGCGGCGTAAAGGAGGAAGGAACCGGCTTTCCGGAAACATCTTCCCCTTTCATGAATCCCATTTTTCCCATGCGATGAAGTTTGTTCCTGAGCGTGCGCGTCGTGATGCCGAGCCGGCGCGCCGCTTCCGTACGATTGCCGCCGCATTCCTGAATCGCGCGCAGCAGCAGTTCTTCTTCCATTTTCTCGAGCACCGACTTCGGATTTTCGAGAATGCCCGTACCCGCGTCCTCGCTGACCGGATCGGCGCCCGCAATCGCGAGGTCCTGCGCGAGAATGCGCTCGGAGGTAGCCAGAAGGCAGGCGCGCTCGAGGCAGTTGTGCAGCTGGCGCACGTTGCCGGGCCACGAGTACGCGAGCAGCTTCGCCTGCGCCGCCTCGCTCAACGTTCTCGGCGCGGCGCTCTCGTTGCGATCGGCGAACTGCGCGAGAAAGTGCGCGGCGAGTTCCAGAATGTCCTGCCCGCGCTCGCGAAGCGGCGGCAGATGGATCGGAAAGACGCTCAGCCTGTAATAGAGGTCCGAGCGAAAGCGTTCGTTCTTGATTTCGACCGCGAGGTCGCGGTTCGTCGTGGCGAGCACGCGGGCGTTCAGTCGTTCCGTCGTCGTCGAACCGATGCGTTCGAACTCACGCTCCTGCAGCACGCGGAGCAGCTTCGACTGCAGACCCAGGCTCACTTCCGAGATTTCGTCGAGCAGGATCGTGCCGGAGCCCGCGCGCTCGAAGCGCCCCTTGCGCGCCTGGATCGCGCCCGTGAACGCGCCCTTCTCGTGGCCGAAGAGCTCGCTCTCGAAGAGCGATTCGGGAAGGGCGGCGCAATTCAGACTCAGGAACGGGTCGTCGTGTCGTTCGCTCTGATTGTGAATGGCGCGGGAAACGAGTTCCTTGCCGGTTCCGGTCTCGCCCGAGATCAGCACGGTGGCGTCCGAGCGCGCCGCAATGCGAACGAGCTGGCGCACTTCGTGAATGACGGCGCTCGACCCGATGATCGACTCGGCTTCGTCGCCGCTCGCGGAGCCGGCGGCGGAGCCGGATGCCGAACCGGATGCCGGGCCGTGGGATCCGTTCCCCTTACCCTGCGCGGCTTTTCCCGCCGGAACCGCCGGCGCTTTCTCGCTCTGTTTCGGCGCCGCGGCCGCGGCGGACGATTCGGACCGCACGCGCGCGAGCAGGCGACGCAGCTCTTCGGACCCGATCGGCTTCGTAAGATAGTCGTAGGCGCCGTTCCGGAACGCGTGCACGGAAGATTCGAGGCTTCCGATCGACGCGATCACGACGACGCGCGAATCCGGGCAGGCGTGCATGAGTTTGCGAAGAATCGCGGGCGATTCGCCGCCCGGCGTCTCTTCGACCAGTACGAGATCGAACGACGAGAGCCGCGCTGCTACCGCGCCTTCTTCGATATCCTGCGTCACGGTCGTCCGCGCGCCGTTCCGTGTCAGGTACTCCTGCAGGAAATCGCGCAGAAGCTCGTCCGCCTCGATCACGAGACAGGTGAGGTCGGCCTTAGACTGCATGTTTCGTCTCCCATTGCGGCAGCTGCAGCGATACGGTGGTGCCGCGCGTCGACACCGAATGAATGCGAAGCCGTCCGCCGTGGCTCGTCACGAAACGCTGCGCGATCGTGAGGCCGATGCCGAGGCCGTGTTCCTTCGTCGTGAAGAAAGGCTGTTCGCAGCGCCGCAGCACGTCTTCGGTCATCCCCATGCCGTGGTCGCTGACTTCGATCGCGTAGACCTGTTCTTCGGGATCTTCGAGAAGCGATACTTTGATGACGGGGCGCTGCTCGGCGCTCGATTCGAGCGCGTTCTGCAATACGGCCGCGATCGTGCGCTCGAAGCCGTCGTAGTCGAGTTTCACGAGCGATTCCGTGACGGCGTAATGCTTGTCGATATCGAACTGCACCGTGATTGCGGTGCTACGTCTGAAGTGGAGCACCGCGCGGTCGATCGCGCCGGCGAGGTCCTGCACCTGCGGTTCGATCACCGGCTGCGAAATGCGCGCGAGCCCGGCGTCGAGCGTCTCTTCGATGCCCAGAACGCCCGCGATGATCTTCGCGATCACCTTGCCGTTCGACTCGTTCTGCTCTTCGTGCAGCATCTCGAGAAAGCCCGCCACGCCCGCGAGCGGCGACCGGATCTTGCTCGTCAGCTCTTCCGCGTAGCTCCGAAGCGCCTCCTGCATGAGGCGACGGTGATCTTCGTGCGACAGAAAACCGGGGCGCGACACTTCTTCGAGCACTTCGAGCACGCCCGAGAGCTCCCCCGAGGCCGAACGGATCGGCGTGCACGAAGCGCGCACGTGAAGCCCGGCGCCTTCGCGGTTCGGAATCACCTTGTGGTAGTCGGAAATGGAATTCCTGCCCTGGAGAACCGCGCCCGGCCCGTTCCGGTACGTGGAAACGCCGAAACATTCCCAGTACTCGCGGCCGACGAGTTCGTCGCGATTGTAGTTCGTAAGCTGTTCCGTAGCCGGGTTCACGTCCTGAATCACGCCCTGGTCGTCGAGCAGAACGATCCCCGCGGGAACCTTCTTTAATATGGTAGTGAGCCGGTCGAGCAGGATGTCCTTCTGAACGACGACCGCGCTGAGCTCCTGATTCGAGCTTTCGAGGCCGTGGTTATAATTGTCCGCGCTCCGCTGAAGCTCGGAACATGCCTGATCGAGCGACCCGATACTCTCCGCCACGCTCGCCAGAGCGGTACCGAGATTCCCGGGGGACGGTGATTTCTCATCCATCGAAGATGCCCTCTCCTTCCCGCTTCGTGCGGTACGATTCCCATCACTCTTCCCCTATGCTTTTCGTTTCTCGCGGATTTATCTTTATGTTTCCGAGCGAGTTAGCGCGACGGGCCGGGAACCTCTGGGCGTACATGGCCCTCGATGGGAACCGGGGGACGGAAGAAGATTTCCCGTTCGGACGGAATCGGGACGCATGTGTGCGGGAAGTTCCCCCGGAAACGGGGGAACGGGGGAAAGAGCGGGCGAGATGGGAAAGGAATTCCCGGTGCGGGAACGGGGCGGCGCGGACGCCTAGGTGAAGATCAGCCGGTGGCCGGAGGCGGGGCCCACGGTCCCGATGACCGCGCTGCTCGAGTAGCCTTGCGCTTTCAGTTCGTCCACGGCGCGCGCGGCCGCTTCTTCGCCGGGCATGGCCGCAAGCAGGCCTCCGGAC
>JABDJQ010000021.1 GCA_013002425.1 Gemmatimonadota bacterium | reverse complement strand
TCGTCGGCGCGAATGTACGATTCGTGTTTCATGATCGCGTGGATACGTTCGATCGCTTCGGCGTCGCCGGGCGGCGTCGACGGCGTTTCGACCGGCAGCGGTTCGGTGCGGCCTCCGTGCGGCGGCTTTTTCCTGCTCATGTTCGCTCCTTCGAGATCGCGGAATCGTTGCAACACCCGTTCGGGTTGACTATGATCGACCCATCTTCACTCAAACAAGGAGAAATGTCATGGCGAAGAAAGTGGACTGGTACTACCACCGCAAAGGCTGAACGTCCTGCGGCAAGTCCTCCAAGTTCATGGAGGGGAGCGATATCGAGGCGAAGGAAGTCGTGCCGGCGAGCAGGAAGCTCGGCAAATCCGACGCGGAAGCGATGTTCAAGAGCGCCTCGCGTGTGATCGTCTGCAAGGGGAAGGCCGTCGAGGAATGGAAGCCGAACGGGAAAGTGAACGCCGACGGCGTCGCGAAAATGCTCGGCCCGACCGGCAATCTGCGCGCGCCGACGATTCGCAAGGGGAAGACGGTCGTGGTCGGATACAACGACGAAGTCTTCGAAAAGGTCTTCGGCTGATTCGAACCGGCGTCGCACCGCTCGCGCTTCTTCCGTTCGGGCAGGGAAGCTGCGCCTCTCAGCGCTTCACGCTGTGGTCGTTCCCGAAGCGATCCGCGAATTCTTCGTCGTTCAGAAACGAGAGGAAGTTCAGGTACGCGTCGTCACCGAGGCGTACGCTGCGCCATCGTCCCACACTGCCCGCGGGGAGCGGGCGCGCCGTGACGCCGGGGTCGGGGTAGATCAGCAGGTTCACCGCGTCGAAAATCTCGACTCCGCGCCGCACCAGGTACTCGACCGGGGCGCGCTTCTCGTGCGCGATCATGCCGCGCGCGCCGAGCTTCATGTGCGCCACGCGTTCGTCGTTGATCCCGTGAAAATCGATCGTTTCCCATTTCGTATAGTAGGGAACCGCGCCCGCGCCGATCACGCAGATCACCGCGTCTTCGGGAAGCGCGCCCCGCTCGATATTCTCCCGCAGCAGCTTCCCTTCGGAAATCCGCCGTTCCGCATACTGTTTCGCGACGCCCAGATTCGCGACGCCCGTATTCTCGCGTGACGTTTCGCCCCGGACCGTTCCGTAAAGCGTCGTGCCGAAGAGAAGCAGCGCCAGCACCGCCGCCGCTCCGGTCGCGAGCTTCGCGGGGAGCGCCTGCGCCGCGACCGCGATCCCCCGAAAGAACAGCCAGTAGAGATACGGGAACAGAAACACGAGAAAGCGGAACTCGAAATGATCGCCGCCGATATAGAAGAGGTAGGCGCCGTACGCCAGCACGAACAGCGTGTAGATCCCCGCGCGCGCCGAGCGTACGAGCAGCGAGGGCAGCAGCAGAAACGGCAGAAACCAGCCGATCAGATAGTCCGCGTGAAACAGGCGGAAGTATTGCATCGATTGCGCGGGATAGAACCCGTTCACCTTCGCGTAGAAGGTGTTCGGCAGCCAGTAGCCGTAGTAGGAATGCCGCCAGAGGAAGTGCGCTCCGACCAGCACGACGAGGGGCGCGCACCAGAGCGCGAACGAGAGGATCGTCCGTCGCCGCCGCGCGACGTCGACGAGGAAGACGCCCGCAAGCAGCGCCGCGAAAAGGATGCCGTCGGGGCGCGTAAGGGCCGCGGCCGCCAGGAGAAGCGGAGAGCCGAACGAGAACGCGCCGCCTCTCCGGCGCTCCGCGAGAAAGCGTTCGGTTGCCAGGTAGATCAGGAGCGCGAACGGCATCGTCGCCAGTCCGCCCGTGCTCCACGCGGCGAAACTGCGGCTGGCCGCAAGCGTGGGCGCGAGGAAGAGCAGCGCGATCACTGCCGGGGAGAGGCGCGCGACGTCTTCGTCTTCGCGTTCGCCTTCGAACATCCGGCGCGACACGAGAAAGAGAAGGGCGGCGCCGCACCCGATCCCGATCGCGTTCGACCAGTACTCGGGCGAGAGCCCCGCACGCATCACGAGACTCATCAGCACGACCCAGAGAAAGTTCGTATATCCTTCGACACGCTCGGCCGCGTTCCAGACGAGTCCGATGCCGTCGGCGAAATGTTCCGCGTACCGAAAGCTGATGAAGGCGTCGTCGCAGAGAAAGAAGAAGCGGCGGACGAAGACGAAGTAGAGCGCGGCGCCGAGCGCGAAAGAGAGAGCAGGAAGGATCCGCTTCAAATCAGTCTCCCGCAAACCGCCGCTATCCGCGCGTTACGATGGAGTCGCCGAAGCCGCGCGAAGGGTCGGGCGCGTCCGGATCTTCCTCGGGTTCGATGTCGGAGGGAGAAGCTCCTCCGCGCATGAGCCGAAGGGCGAACGGCGCGCGCCTCGGGCCGGATTTGCGGAACGCGAGGGCGAAAAGCGTAATGCCGGCGAGCACCACGAAGAGCGTCGCGAAGATCATCCCGAGCAGAAAGACGACCGCCCCGCCGAACGCGAAGAGCGGCGCGTTTCCGCGAAAGCCGCCCGGGTCGGGGGGCGCGCGATCGAAATCCACCCCCGGAGCTTCGGGGTCGGGCTCCGGGCGAGCCCCTCCGTCGCGGAGGTACTGCTCCGCAGGCGTTCGATAGGGAGAATGTCGCAAAGCCGATGAAATCGGGATAATGTTTTTCGACATTGTACATCCATTATAGCAAGAAGAGCCTGCGGGCGTGTATAATGAAGCGGTAAGCTGCATTCTCTCCCCCCGTTTCAGAGATCGAGCCGAACACCACAGGAGGCGCACATGTATCGCTTTGTCGGGGCATTTCTTTGCCTTGTCGCAATGGGAAGCCCGGTTCCCGCACTGGCCGGGAGCGACCCGATTGTCGTACACGGGCAGGAATTCGAGAACACCACCGCATTTTACGAGTCAGACTTTTTTCGAGACAACGGACTCCGCTGCGGCACGAGAATGGAAGGCCTCGTCGACAAGACGTCTTTCGGCCCGAGCGACTGCGCGCTGAACTCCACGAATCCGCTTCCGGAGTATGACGCGGGCTACGTCTACACGATCGACGTCGTCGTACACATCATCACGAACTTCGCGCAGACGGTGGGCAATGTCTCCGACTCGCTCATCTACAGCCAGATCGACGTGCTGAACGAAGATTTTCGCGGACTGGCCGGAACGCCGGGGGAACTCGGGGCGGACGTCGGGATCGAGTTTCGTCTCGCGCCTTTCGATCCCGATGGGAACCCCACGACCGGGATCACGCGGACGAACAAGAGCACGTACTACCTGGAAACGGAAGCGTACTATGACTCCCTGGCATGGGATCCGAGCCGCTACATGAATCTCTATTCGACGTCAGCAAGCGGGAATCTGGGGTACGTTCCGTTCCTTCCGCAGGAGGGCGGAGTCGGAACGAACGCGGACCGCGTGGTCTGCTACTGGGAAGCGATGGGTCGTCCGGGCCAGGGCGGCCCGCCTTACGATCAGGGGCGTACCGTGACGCATGAAGTCGGGCATTACCTCGGCCTCTGGCACACGTTCAGCAACGGCTGCGGCATTGCGACCGAACCGAGCTGCTATACGACGGGAGATCGCATCTGCGACACCGAGCGCGAGTCGACGTCGCACTTCGGCTGCCCGAGCACGACGACCTGCAGCGACCCCGACCCGCTCGACAACTACATGAACTACACGGACGATACGTGCATGATGCGCTTCACGTCCGAACAGGCGAACCGGATGCGCTGTACGCTCGAGAACTATCGTTTCGGGCTCATCGAAGCCGCGACGAACGTGGCCGACGCCACGACTCCGGCGCCGGTAGAAGGGCAACGGCTCCTGCGCGCGAATCGTCCGAACCCGTTCAATCCGACGACCGAGATTTCGTTCTCGCTGCCGGCAGCCGGGGCGGCCAGCCTGCGGATCGTCGATGTCGCGGGGCGAAATGTGCAAACTCTCGTCGACGGCGATCTCGCGGCAGGCGCGCACACATACACGTGGCACGGCACGAACGACCGGGGCGAAGAAGTCGCGAGCGGCGTTTATCTCTATCAGCTCATTACGAACGAGCGCACGGAGACGAATCGGATGGTGCTGACCCGGTAACGGGAGACGAGAGCGAGACGAGAGCGAACCTTCGGGGCGACTCGAGGCTCTAATCGAGAGAGATCCGCTCACCCTCTTCGGCAATACGGAACCCGCGGGAGATGACCTTCTTCCACGCGTCGCTCTTCGCGACGAGAGCGGGGTTCGTGTGGTTCAAGTGGATGAAGCGGATCTTTTTCTTTTCGCGCTTGGACAGCTTCGAGAAGCGCTCGAGGCTGTGGGTGATGAACGGATGCGGGAAGTCGGACATGTCGCGCCCGGGGATCTCGCCGTTCTCGAAGAACGTACCGTCGAGCAGCGCCACGTCGACCTTCTTGATTTCGTCTTCGATCCGCACGCCGAGTTCGTCCCACTCCTCCCACGAGTCGATGTCGGGAATGAACAGCACCGAGCGTTTCGGCCCCTCGATGCGAAATCCGACGACTTCGGAGAATTCCTGGCGATGAGGCACGGCGATCGGAGTGACCGTGATGTCGCCCCCGAGGTGAACGGGCAGAGCCGCCTGCATGCGATTGATGACGATGTTCTGATAATCGATCAGCTGCGACCACGGCCCGTTCAGCTCGAGGAAATTGGCCATGCGCGGCATCGTGTAGACCGGCACTTGATCGGCCCCCATGACTTCGTGCCCGAGATGGACGAGCCCGGTATAATGACCGATATGCGCGTGCGTCAAAAAGATGCCGTCGAGTAGATTCTCCCCTTCGACCGGCGTGCTTTCGGTGTGGAGGCGATGGAGCTGTTCCGGGAAAGCGGGCGTCGCTTCGAAGAGCCAGCGCCTGCCTTCGGCCGGGTCGATCAGGCCGAGTGAAACGGGAAGCCGCCGCGCCTTCGGATCACTCCATGCGGCGTGATCGAAGCTGCCCGCCTGCGGTGCGCCGCCGTCCTGCGCGATACCGAGCACGTAGAGATACGGGCCGGTCGGTTCCCTGTCGGAACAACCCGCGTGCAGCAGTGCGGCAAATGCGATACATAGTAGGAAGCGAAGGTTCGTTTTCACGATTCAGAAGAGTAGCACGGTATGAAGCGTCGCCCAACGGGAATCGAAAGGATGGCAATGAAGGGAATGCTCTACGGCATGGGGATCTTTCTGGCATGCGCGCCGCTCCAGGCATCGGACTGGGAGGGGCTCAAGCGGGAGATCCGCGAAAAGTTCCCGCACGTGGACCAGGTCGGGACGGCGGCGCTTGCGGTCTGGCTTGCCGACGAGGAACGGGAGCCGCCGGTTCTTCTCGACGCCCGCGCGGAGAAGGAGTACGCCGTCAGCCATCTTCCCGGCGCGGTGTGGGCCCCCGATCTGAAGGCGGCTTTGCGCGTGCTCGGCCCGCCGCCTGGGGAAGCCGGCGCGTCAGGCGCCGCAACCACGGATGACGTCTCCGGCGGAGATCCTTCGCGTCCGGTGATCGTCTACTGCTCGGTCGGGTATCGCTCCGCTCAGATGGCCGATCGGCTGCGCGAGCGCGGCTACGAAAGTGTCTTCAATCTCGAAGGGTCGCTGTTCGAATGGGCGAACGAAGGGAACGCCGTCGTGCGCGGCGACTCGGTCGTCACCGCGGTGCATCCTTACGATCGCGACTGGGGGCGTTTTCTGGAAGAGCGCTACTGGCCCGAGGACTGGAAGTAGTAGCAGGGCGACGCGCCAGGGCCGCCGCCAGTTCGGTCTCGAGATCCGGGATGATGCCGGCCATGTCCTGGTCGAGCTCCTCCATGCGCGCCGCGAACTCGCGAAAGCTGCCGGCGTCGATTCCGTCTTCAAGTATGCGTTCGCGCAGTTCCTTCGATCCGTCCGCTTTCGCATTCTCATGGAAGCGGAGTAACGCCACGGCACCCGCGCCGATGCTCTCCCGCGCCCGATCCCATTCCGCCCGCTCCGCAGCGATCTTCGCGACGGACCAGTGCGTGTAGCCGAGCCGGGCGTCGATCATGCCGTCGGGCCTCACGGCAAGCGCGTCGAGAAGGTACGGTTCGGCATCGTCATAGCGTCCCATGCGAACGAGCATGCGCCCGTAGTCGTCCATGCACATCAGCCTGTGGATATCGAGTTCCGCCGGCAGCGTGGCGTAAATCGCGAGCGCCCTCTGAAAAGCGGCTTCCGCTTCGTCGCCCCGATGTTCGGTCGTGAGCATTGCGCCGTAATGATAAAAGAGTCCCGCCTGGCTCACCGAAACGGGGGAGTCCGCAGCTGTCGCTTCATCGTAGAGCGCGAACGCCTTCCGATATTCGATTTCTGCATCTTCCACTCGGCCGCTGCGCCAGAGCGCGAACGCGAGCCCGCCTCGCGCGGCGGCAAAGCTGCGTACGGGAACGGATTCCGTGCTCGTTTCGAGGACCGCGAGCGAACGCTCCATATAGCCGATGCCGTCCTCTTCCGACTGGAATGTCCTGCTGAGTCCGATGATGTTCAGCAGCTCGCTCAGGACGACCGCCGATGATCCCAGCTCCGTATGCAGTTCGACCGCATGCATCGCTTCGGGGCCGGCCTCTTCCCACCGCCAGAGGCGAACGTACATCTCGGCCAGGCGCTTTCGAAGATCCGCCTCGATCGCGGGGTCGTCGATCTCGCTTTCAATACGATCGGAGAGCGAAGCCAGGATGTCTGTCAGTCGAATCTCCTGCGCCCGCGAAGCCGCGCCCGGAGGCGCGAGCGTCGACTCGAGAAACGCCTGGATCTTCTTCGCTCGTTCGGCTTCCCGCTCGGCTTTCTGATAGAGAACCGTCATGGTCGTTCCGAAGCCCGCCAGCAGCAGGAAGAGGACGCCCGCGATCACGACGGGGAGCGGATTCCTCCGCACGCCATGCACCAGACGCTCCCAGGCCGTGGGAGACTTCGCCTCCACGGTATCGCCTTTTCGATAGCGGCGCAGGTCCTGCAGGAACGCGTCGGCCGATTGATATCGATCGCCCGGGTCTTTCGCGAGCGCCCTCAGCAGAATCGCCTCGAGATCGCGATCGATCGAGGCGTCTGCCTGGCGTGGCGGACGCGGTTCCTCGTCGAGAATCTTCCGCAGGTTGTCGAGCATGTTGCCGGAAAGATCGTAGGGCAGCTGTCCCGTCAGCAGTTCGTAGGCAATGACGCCGAGCGAATAGATGTCGCTCCGAACGTCGAGGTGAAGCACCCCGTTCCGAATCTGCTCCGGGCTCGCGTACGCGGGCGTGCCGGCGAACAGGCCGGTCTTCGTGAGTCCGACGTTCCCCTCTTCGTGAATCTTGCCGAGTCCGAAGTCAAGAAGGTGCGGAGCGCCCTCGGCGTCGACGAGAATGTTCGCGGGTTTCAGATCGCGATGGATGACGCCGCGCTGATGCGCATGACGGAGTCCGTCGGCAACGCGCGCGATCCGGTCGAGGATCTCCTCCCGCGTCGCCGGCTTCTCTTCGCTCGCGGCCCACTCCGTAATCGGGACGCCCTCGACCCATCGCATGACAAGATAAGAAGAGCTTTTCTCGTGGAACGACTCGAGAATCGGCGCAATGGCGGAATGCTCGAGACGGGAAGAGATTTCCGCTTCGCGTTCGAATCGAATCCGGGCGGCCGACGATGCGTCCGCGCCGCCGAGCAGGCGTTTCACCGCGACGAGCTGATTCGAGCGCGTATCCGCGGCGCGGAATACGATACTCTGGCCCCCGCGGCCCACTTCTTCCAGGAGATCGAAACGCCCCACACGCCCGAGAGGACCGCGCGATTCAGTGCGTTGAAGAAGTGTAAGCCACGTGTCGTCTTCGAATCCGAAGCGCACGAGCTCCCGCGCCGTTTCTTTCGATGGTCCCTTCACTCGAGCCTTTCCTCGTCTTCGATCTGTTGTGCGACGAGCGCGCGCACTTTGTCGCGCACGCGCTGCTTCACTTTGTGCACGGCCGCGGTCGTCATGCCGAGCGATGAAGCGATGTCTTCCGTGGCGTCGCCCCGCAGGAACCGTTCGAACACGACCGTGCTCTTCGGCTCCAGGGTAGGGCGGATCTTGCGAAGCGCGAGACGCAGATGATGCTCGAGCCACTCCGCCTCCCAGATCTCGTCCGATCGATCCTCCGCAATCGGTTCACGGTGCGAGCCTTCTTCCTTCTCTAGCAACTCGCGCTTTCGAAATGGACGTGTCATCTGGCGATGGATGGAACGGCGCACAGTAGTGGCGAGATAGCCGCGGAAACGCCCCTTGTCCGGGCGGTATTCGAAGCCGGGAAACGAGCGATGCAGGTTCATGAGGACCATCTGACGGACATCCTCCGCGTCGTCCCACTGGAGGCCGCGCGCGAGGCAGTAGCGAACGATCAGCTCCCCGTAGCGGTTCTCGAAGCGAAACCAGGCGTCCTGATCGTCGGGGTCGCGAAGCCGGGCCAGAAGCGATGGCTCTGTCGTCTGCCAGTTCATGTCGGTCGCTCTGTTTCGTGAAACGGCAAGGTGGATTTCTCGAACTATACGAATGCTCTTTGCGGGCCGTCAAGAAAGGGCCCCTCTCTCCATAGATCGGACGATCCGACGGAAAGATCGCGCGAAAAAGATCGTCGCGATGTGTCCATTTCTTCCCCCGCAGGGCGCTAGAGAACGGCATGAGCACCTGAAACCGGCATCATCAAAGGGGAATGCACATGCAGAAACGACGCAGCCAGGCAGGTGAGTTCGCGCTCCTGTTCCTGATGGCTACTACCGGAATACTTCTCGCGAACACCGGGGCGAGCGCGCAGTTCGTTGAAAACGACGTCAATGTGCTCTTCACATGGACGGGCGAAAACGCGAACGACCGGTTCGGGCATGTCATAAGGCCGCTGGGCGACGTGGACGGCGACGGTACGACGGACGTGGGAATGACGACGCCGTTCCTTTCCAGCGGGGGCGCGAACGCGGGCCGGGTCTACGTGTTCTCCGGAGCCACGGGTGACACGATTCGCACGCACACCGGACTGCCCGGCACGTATTTCGGCGGTGACATGGCCGGGATCGGCGACCTGAACGGCGACTCGCTCAGCGAGTATGCGGTGAGTGCGCCCGGCACGTCCGGCTTCATCACGTTCACGGCGATCGGGGAAGTGTTTCTCTTCGACGGCGCGACGGGGAACGTGCTGCACACCTGGTCGGGCGCCGCGCTCGGCGACGGTTTCGGATCGATCGTGGCCGGCGGCGGCATCGACACGGATAACGGAATCGGCGATGTCGACGGCGACGGAACGAACGACATCATGATCGGTGCGAACCTCGCGGTTTCCGCTGGGGCGCCGCGCGGCGCGGTCACGGTCTTCTCGGGCGCGGACCCCGACAGCGTTCTCTTCTCCCGGGCCGGGGCGGGATTCGCCTCCCTGTTCGGGTTCGGACTCGGCAGCCTCGGGGATCTGAACGGCGACGGCTTCGCGGAAATCGTCGTCGGTGCGCCGAACGGCGGCCCGGGGAGCATCGGTCGCGTCTTCTTCTTCTCGGGGCTTACGAATAC
>JABDJQ010000819.1 GCA_013002425.1 Gemmatimonadota bacterium | reverse complement strand
GATGGAGTCTCCGGTCGCGGTGCTCGCGACGGGAGCAGCGATCTACTTTCCTCTTGCGGCCTGGGCCCTCTGGCGCAGCCCCCTCGTCGAGGCCCCCGACCGGGCGCGCATGGCTGCACTGCTCAGCAGGTTTACGGGAAGATAAAGCGGAACGGGTGAGGTTTCAGCAGACGGGGCGAGCCGGTCATCACGAACCCGCGTTACGAACCGGCGATCACGAACGTGGATTTGCCGGTTTCCCGGTGAATGGGGATGAGCGGAACGTCCGCTACGAATTCGCGCATGGCCACCAGTTTCGTCACGAGCGTCTCGACGAGATCTTCGTGACTGCTCTGCTGAATCGAGACGAGTTCGGCGCGCGTGATCGCGCTCCCCTCCTGCGTTTCGATCGGCGCGACCTGCATGGCGTCCCGCGTCGGTTCCGCTTCGCGGCTTCCGCGTGAGAGCCGCAGAAGAAGGCTCTCGTCCTTCTGAAAGAACTCGCTGATTCGATTGCGCGCTTCTACGATCAGCGCACGGGAGCGCGAATCCGTGAGGTTCGAACGAAATCCGACGTGCACTTCTCCGCCCACGAAATCGATGCGAACGATGAGCGATCCGCAGTTCAGAATGCCGGGATCCCACGACTCGTCCACATAATGAAAAGTCGAAGCGTGCATGAAGCGCGGATCGAGGTCGTCCGATGTCGGGGCGTGCGCCGAGATGCGCTGTATGCCGTGCTCCGCGAGTTCGTGATCGAGGTCGCGAGCGAGAACATTGGCCGTGGCGAAGACGCGTTCCATCACCGGCAGTTGCTCACGGTAATCGTGCAGATCATCTTCATCGAAGCCGACGAACGGGGCCAGCCCCTTATTTGCGAGCAGTCCGAGAAAACCGTTGATCAGCCCTCGCGCGGGATCGGTTTCGTCCTCGGTATCGAGCTGCCGGTGAAGCGTCGTATAAATGTCGGACCAGCCGATCCAGCGATAAGGGTCATCGCGTCGCCCGGGGACGACTTCACGAAGATCCGCGAGTTCTTCCGGTTCCGTGCGTCCGTCGGTGATGACGAGCAGGGAGAAGCGCGGCGAAAGTTTGTATCCGTTCTCCGCGAGCGCTTTCAGCTTCTCCGCGCCGAGCGCGGCCCGGGTGCGACTCACGACGAACAGGAGATGCGAATCTCCCTCGATGATCAGGTCCGGACTGTAAACACCGAGTTCCGGCCAGAACTGGATCTGGAGTTGCTCGAGGTCGGCTTTCGGAATGCTTACGTCCAGGCGCCTGAGCAGATCGCCCAGGTACGCACTGCGGTCGACCATGAAGAGCGTTCCGAAAAGTCGCGAGAGAAGGATCTCCTCGCGGCTCGTCCGGTCTCTGTTTTCCGCGGCGTAGAGAGACAATGCTCGGTTCCTCCCGGCTGATCGGCATACTCCATCCATTGCGGGGAGGAGTCGCAATTCCTGTACCAATCATCGGCCGGGCGGCGTCTCGAGTTGATTCGAATCGATTCCGGTGTTTTCTGACGAAAAAAGGGCTGACCCGCGGAGAGAATCCGGGCGCAATCTGCACGACGTTCCGCGAAGTTGCGAATCAGGGCGACTCGGCTCTTTTCTGCTTCGAAGTGATCCAGAAAGGGCTTGACCATGCTAGATTTCCGTCCATCTGGATGACGCGAACGTAAAACCAGGTCTCCGTAACGGGCCGTCGCATCGTGAAGCTTCCCGACACCTCCGCCGTGCTGCAGTATTTCGTGTCGGCGACGCGCCCGTCGATGATGAGCTCCACCCGATCGACGGGCTCCGTGCCGACGACTTCGAACGAGACATCGAACGCGTCATCCACATCGAGAAAATCGAACTCCTCCCCCATCCAGTATTCGCCGACCCGCGCGCTGAGCACGATGCGCGCGCCCGATGTCGCGTAGGTGCGTCGCGCACGCATCGCTTCCCAGACCGATTCACGCGTTCGCTCCGTGGCGTAGATTCCGGCAAGTCCGCCGAGCAGACCGTAAGTCTCACCCGGATGTCCGATATGGCCGTCGCCCGCCCCGATAAATCCGAGCCGATAGCCGCGTTTGAGCGCGTCCTGTACGAACGCACCCTCGACGGGTCTGTAGATTTCGCTCGGGCAGCCCGCGCATTCCGAGCTTCCGTGAACCGACGCGATTTCGACCAGATATTCGAAGCGGGGATCGGGCCGCACGTTCCAGTCGATCGGGACCGGCCCGCCTCCCGTGTGGTGCGCGATGGTCATCGCTTCGGTTTCGACAAGCCGGTTCCATAGCTCGCCCGGCGCGTTGGAAGCGCTGTCGGCCATGGAGAATACTTCGCCGTCGGGCGCCTTGTAGTAGACGTTCCTGTGGCCGTAGGTCCAGTTCGTCCACTCGTAGCCGAGAAACGTCACGAAAGAGCCCGGTTCGTAAGACGCTTCTGTTGCCTCGCGCACCTCTTCCCAGGGAGCAACGCCGAGCGGCCGGAGACCGTGGTGATCGTGATCCGTAAGCGCCATGACGTCGAGGTTCGCGACATCGCGCGCGTACGCGTAAAGGTCGTCCGGTTTCCCCGTGCCGTCCGAGAGATTGGAATGCTGATGCAGATCCGCCCAGAGAAGCACGGTCTCCCCTCGTTCGGGGAGGACGGGAATCGGATTGGAGCGTCCCTCGAGAATGCCCCCTTCCTCCCGCGCATGAACCGAGAAGATTCCCGGTTCCGGAATCAGAAAGGAAAATCGCCGGGTCCCCTCGTCTTCCTCGAGAAAGGTGTAGGAGGCCGGCAGGCCGCGGACCGATCGCCGGTGCGAGAAGCGAATCGTGCCGCGATACGACGGAGCGAGATTACCGAACCGGTCGAGAGCCGCCACAACGAGATCCGTCGAGTCGCCGACCGTCGCGCCTCCTCGCCCGAAGACGCGAAGCTGTACCGCTTCTCCCGGTATGATGTCGATCCGGGGCGATTCCTCGATCTCTTCGTAGACCTCGTCGCCGTCTCCGTCGACTTTGACCAGGAATTCCTGCCCTCTTTCCGCGTACGGGTCGGCGCGGACTTCGCTGATTCCGTCGTCCGAGCTGCCCCCGTAATGAATCGCGACGCGGTCTCCGGGCTCGAGCCGCTCGCCGCGAACCGTGAAACGGACCCACTGGAGATCCGAGGCGAACGCTTCGAGAACGAGGTCGTCCCGGCTCCATTCGGCGAATACGAATCCGGGATAGCCTGGAGATTCGGTCTGAGGGGGAGTCCATTTCCAGAAGACGGGAAACTGAACCACGAGTCCGCCCCCCGGCTCGATGCCATCGGGGCCCGCCTGGAACGTGATCGTCCAGGACCCCGTGGAGCCTGCCGGGACCGCGGCCGAGGGATCGATTCGGGCCGTGCCGCCCCCGTCCCCCTGTCCGGGCGGTACGGGCTTGCGTGCGGTACGATCGAAAACCGCCCAGCCGGTCGCGAACAGAAGCAGAATGACGACGGGCAGAACCAGTCGGGCCCTGGAGGGTGACAGTTTCATCGGCGGATCGTAGCCTGATGAGGACAGCGGGACAAGTCCCTGATCGGTGTTAGTGTCATAAACGTTTGAATATCAGACAAATAGTCTGTTCGTATAAACAAAATTCTCAAGACTGGAAGGCGTTACTTGACATCGTAAGTGACGCTTCCTATACTCTATGTAATAAGAATTTAGCCCTGCTGATGTCGATCTGCTCGCGATTTCTGGTTTTCTCCTGGAGTCCTCCTTGGTTGGCCAGGTGACAGTTACGCATCAAGCGGGGCTATTCTCCTCTCTCTCCCATGTGATCCGATCCACCTCCCTCACGTAACGGGCGAGCTTGTTCTTGAGCCCCTGACGGGACAATCCGAGCGCGCGGGCCGCCTGCGTCTTGTTTCCGCCCTTTTCCTCCATCATGCGCATGATCTCCAGGCGTTCGACCCTCCCCAGCTTCTCGCGCAGCGTATGGGGCGCGTAGTGCGTATTCGGGCCGGACCCGTGCCGCACCGACTCCGAAAAATGCGACGGCAGGATCCGCTCTCCCGCTTCGACCAGCGCGACCGCCCGCTTGATTTCGTTCTCGAGCTCCCGAACGTTTCCGGGCCAGCGATAGCGTTCCAGAGCGCGGCGCGCCCTCTCCGAAAAGCCGCCCGCCTCCTTTCCGTACTCGGCCGTGAGCCGCTCGCGGAAAGTCTCCGCGAGCAGAAGCGTATCGCCCGTTCGCTCGCGGAGCGGCGAGATCACGAAGCGAACGACATGAATCCGATAGAAGAGATCCGCGCGAAAGCGGCCGCGCTCGACTTCGCGCTTGAGCGATCGATTCGTGGCCGCAATGACCCGGAACCGCACCGGTACCGGCTTCGATTCTCCGACCCGGCGCACTTCCCCTTCCTGCAGAACCCGCAGCAGCTTCGCCTGCGCATTGACCGGCAGCTCTCCGATCTCGTCCAGGAAGAGCGTGCCGCCCGCGGCTTCTTCCACGAGCCCTTTCCTGTCGCGAATGGCGCCCGTGAACGCGCCCGCGGCGTGCCCGAACAGCTCGCTCTCGACGAGCGACCTGCTGAGCGCCGCACAGTTCACTGCCACGAATCGGAGCGTTTGCCCGCGTCCACGTTCGCTCCCCGCGTGGATTCTTCGCGCCAGCAGCTCCTTGCCGGTCCCGCTTTCGCCTTCGATCAGAACCGGGACCGGGGTCGGTGCGATCCGATCGGCCTCACAGAGCAACTGCTGAAAGCGGGCGTCGGTTGTGAGAATGGTACGTCCCGACATCAAGATCCTCCCTCCTGTTGCCTCGCTATGAAAGGCAGGAACCGTGCCGGACCGTGGTCACGCGGAGAGCGCCTCGTATGTGGTCGCGGATGAGACGGCAAGCGAAATACGAACGAAAAGAGGTGGAATCGAAAGCGGTTCCTCCTGCCAATAGCATTGGAATGCTGGATGGAATGTGATATAGTGTACGTTCCAAGTCAGTGAGGCTGCTCGCACCCGATAGAGGTCCGATGCGGCATCTCCTTCTTCTGATTCTTTTCGCCTGGCTCGCTTCTGCGACTCCTTCGGCAGCGTACTTCGGAAAGAACAAGGTCCACGAACTCGGCGAGCAGTGGCTCGTGACCGAGACCGACCACTTTGTGATCCATTTTTACGAGGCGGAGAGGGAGCTTGCGCTCGAGACGGTTCCACTTGCCGAGGCGATCTACGGGGAACTCCGTGATCGCCTCGGACACGAGCCGAAAAGCAAGATCCCCGTCATTCTGTATTCATCCCACCCTGCGTTTCAGCGAACGAACATAACGCCCGGCTGGATCGACGAAGGCACCGGCGGCATCACCGAGTTTCTGAAGCGCCGCGTGTTTCTGCCCTACCCCGGATCACACGAAGAATTCCGCCACGTCCTGGCCCACGAACTAACACACGCTTTCCAGATCGACATCATCGCGCCCGGAGGCTCGAGCAGGGAGATCCAGGAGGTCTCCGTTCCGCTCTGGTCGCTCGAAGGGATGGCCGAGTACCTGTCGCGGCCGGAGCTCGACGCGATGTCCGTCGTATGGCTCCGATCCGCACTCACCGAAGGCGACCTTCCGGAGCTCACCGAACTCGCCCGTTATCGCGATGTGCGGGCGTATCGCTTCGGGCAGTCGGCGTGGCGCTATCTCGCGACGGTCTACGGCGAAGAAACACCCGGCCGGTATCTGGCAGCGCTTCGTGCGACGAAAGACAGCGACGCGGCATTCGAGGAGGTCTTCGGAAAGAGCCTGGCAATGCTGAGCCGCGAATGGCGGGCGGATCTGCGCCGGGAATTCTACCCCGCGCTCTCCGAAGCGGATCGCATCGAGCAGCATGCCGAAGTGATCGTGAAGGGCGCCAACCTCGCCATCGCCCCTTCCCTTTCGCCGTCAGGCGACTGGCTCGCCTATCTCGCGAGCCGCGACGGTTCGATCGCGCTCTGCGTGCGGGAGCGGCGAGACGGCAAGGAGAAACGGCTTCTCGCGGGTGACGGCGCGGACGGCCTCGAGTCGCTTCGTCCCTTTCACGGCGGTCCCCGCTGGTCGCCCGACAGCCGCTATCTGATGCTTCCCGCGCAGGTGGGAGCGCACGATCTTCTCATTCTCTATGACTTCCGTGAGCGCACGATTGCGGCGAAGATATCCCTCGGCCTCGAGGAAGTGCGCGGGCTGACGTGGTCCCCGTCCGGTAACGAGGTCGTTCTCGCGGGCCTCTCCGGGGGACGCACGGACCTGTACAAGGTGAACTGGCGAACACGCGAGTATGTTCGCCTGACCGACGATCCCTTCGTGTATCTGCAGCCGGACTGGTCGCCGGACGGGCGAACCATCGTCTGCGCGACGGATCGACGTGATGGAAGCGCGCCGCTTCACGTCGACCGGAAACTGCAGATCGCTTACTACGATCTCGACGGGGAGACGTGGTACATCCCGGCTTTCCAGGCGGGCAACAACACGTCTCCCGTCTGGGCGGCCGACGGGAAGCGTGTGGCATTCGTGAGCGACCGCGACGGTGGTCTCGACCTCTACACGCGGCTTTCCGCGCCGGGTACGACGCGCCGGATCACGCGCTGGGACGGCGGCGTGTGCGGTCTCGTCCAGACATCGCCCGCGCTCGACTGGGCGCGCGAATCGGGCGAACTCGTCTTCGCCTACTATGAAAACGAACGATGGTCCGTAGCCGGCATGCCCGACCCTGTCGACAGGCTCGACCTGCCGATGCCGACGCCCCTCGATCCGCCTCGCTATCACGCGTTTCAGGAAGTCGATGTCGCCTTCACGGACGAACCGGCTGTCGATCCCGCGCCGATCGAGCCGTACAGAATCCGTCCGTACCGTCCCCGATTCTCACTGGACGGAGCGGTCGGCGGCGGTTCCGCCGTTACGGAGGGCGGGCTCTACTCCGGGTCGTCGCTGTCGTTCACGGATCTGCTCGGTAACCATCGCCTGAACGTGCTCTTCGGAATCTACGGCTCCCTGAACAGTTCGGACCTGCTCGTGAGCTACGAGAATCTCTCCGCGCGCGCCGAGTACGAAGTCGCTCTCTTTCAGTTCTCGCGGCAGTCGATCGACTGGTACGACGGCACCGGCCGCGGCACGCTCTACCGCGGGGCGTCATTCGGCGTGCGGTGGCCGTTCGATCGCTACCACCGGTGGGAGACGACGCTCCGGGTCGGCGAAGGGGACGCGTTTCACGAGCGGCAGACACTCACCTTCTTCGGTCTCACGCAGTCGTTCGTGCGGGACACCGTAAAATGGTCTTATTACGGCGCCCGTTCGGGAAGCCGGCTGCGCATCGGATGGGAGCCGATTCTGTCGGACCGCCTGGCCAACTGGACGTTCGCGGACCTGCGCTTTTATCGCGAGCCGTTCGACCGCGTGGTTCTCGCTTCACGCACGCTCGGCGGATGGCTTCACGGGGAACGGGCGCCGGCGTTCCGTGTCGCTCCGCGCTTCGCGGTGCGGGGGTTCTACAGCGACTCCTGGGACGACAAGCAGTATGCGGTGGAGAGTCTGGAACTGCGATTTCCACTGATCGACTTCGTGCAGCTCGGATGGCCGCTGCCGCTCATGTTCGGCGGCATCAGAGGGGCGTTCTTCTTCGACGCGGGAGTGTTCGATGACGGCGACCGCCAGGTCTACCGTTATTCTTACGGTCCGGGCGTGCGCTCCGACTTCGGCCCCGTGCAGATCATGCTCGACTTCCCGAGCAAGTTCGATCGGGACGGTAGGGTCGGCCCGACGCGCGGGTTCCTGCAGATCGGGCGCGAATTCTAGGGGATATCAGACCTTGCTAGCGGACGCCCGCTTCTCTGCGCATCGCGTCGCGCATCGATTCGAGCGAGTCGGAGAGCGGCGGCTGCGGATTGCGCGTGGCGATGAATCGATCCAGTTCTTCGACAGCCGCGCTCGGATCGCCCGAGGAGCGCAGTGCGCGTATGTACCCCATCTGTGCGATGACCTGAGTCGAGTCCGCGCGCATCGCGGATCGATAGCGATCGGCCGCGATGTCGAACTGCTCGGCCCGCTCGAGAAGGTAGGCCAGACCGTATTGCGCGGGGAAAAAAGTCGAATCCGCGCCGATCGCTTCCACGAACTTCTCCACCGCCCGGTTGTAGTCCTCGATCTCTTCGTACGCCTTCGCCTGATTGTAGTGCGCTTCCACATAGCCCGGATTCAGGCGTGACGCTTCCTCCCAGGCGGCGATCGCTTCTTTCTTGCGATGAAGCGAGACGAGCGAGTTTCCCCGCCGGTAGTGCGCCTCCGCGAATGCCGGTCGAAGCAGTATGACCGCATCCCATTCGTCGAGCGCGCGGGGGAAGTTCCCGGCGCCCGCAAACGTTCTGGCCAGATAGTATCGTGTTTCGAAGTCGCGCGGATTGTCGGCCGAGATCTCGTAGAGAATCTGCTCCGCCTCCTCGAGGTCCCCGCTCTGGTAAGCCGCGATTCCCGCGTCCCTCCGCTCTTCGAAAGAGGGACCGCGCGCGCAGCCGATGATCGCGGTAACAGAAATGAGCATGGGAATGAAGAGGCGGACGGGCATCGAACTACCCACCCCAGATCAGCCGGTGCACCAGTACGAGGATCGCAAGAATTCCGAGCGCCCAGAGGACGGTCGGGAAATCGATTTCATCCTGCGGTTCTTCGGCGCGTTTCTTCTTCGAGGCCTTTGCCATGCCGGTCTCCCATTGTAGTCGGGCGAGGTACATGGCGGATGGTAGGAAATGGGTCGAGGCGAAGTCAATCCGTTTCGCGATCCCGTCTCTCCAGGTAGCGGACGATCGCGTTCAGCTTCGACGAGTACTCGCGGAAGAGTTGCAGGAACTGTTCCGCCCGGTCCGTACCGAGCTGCTGCCGGACGGCGCGACTCAGGTTCTGCAGGCTGTTCTGGCGCGCGTGGGCCGGCCGGATCTCGCTCACGAATCGCGTGTTGATATCGTCTCTGATCCACTGCAGTTCGTTCTGCGCGGGGGCATAGTCGATCGAAGAGTACGTCTGCTCCGCTTCTTCCACGAGACGAATCAGATTGCGATAGCCTCGTTCCGTGGCCTGCTCGATCCGCTTCTGCTGCGTGGGGATCGCCTGAAGTTGACGCACGATCTCTCCGAGGCGCTTGAACAGTCCCACCTGCTCTTTGAGACGGGCGATATTGGCGATCGCAGGCGCGGCGTCCGTCTCGTGGTGGCGCGTGGAGGCGAACGCTTCGTTGATCCAGCGCCGGTCGACCTGAGGAGTGATGATTTCTGCTTCGGTCACGAGACGGCGCATCTCTTCGACCGCGCCCCGTTTCAGGAAGCGCGCGAGGGCTTCGACGTTTTCGATGTACTGTCCCGTCTCTCCCGTACCGGCGTCCCCGATCGTGCGATGGATACGGACGAGTTTCCATGCTGCGTTCCGGATTCGCTCCTGCTCCTTTTCGGAGAGGCCCGAGAGCGGCAGCGACTGCAGGAGTTCGCTGTCTCTTTCGTCGGCATACGCCGGCGCGCCCGCACCGGTCGCACAAAGCGCGATCAGAGCGAGCAGGAGCGCGATCAAGATTCGCCTGCCGTATGTGGTGTCAAAAGTCGTCATTCCGCCCGCGCTTCGCTCCTCTTCGGGTCCTCTTCACCCGAGATCCCGTACTTTTCCAGTCGATAGCCGAGCACACGACGCGTCAGGCCGAGCAGTTCCGCCGCCTTCGTGCGGTTCCCCTTCGTCTGCTGCAGCGCCTGCAGGATGAACTCGCGCTCCACCTCTTCCAGCCTGATCCCCTCGGCCGGAAGCCGGAATCGAAACCCGCCGTCCGTCTTCGGTTCGAGCCCCGTGATCTGCTCCGGAAGATCCTCGACGTGCAGGACGTCGTCCCGGCTCATCAGGAACGCGCGTTCGATCGCGTTTCTGAGCTGTCGAACATTCCCGGGCCACGGGGAGGACTGCAGGACCGCGAGAGCCTCGGCATCGACACCGCGGACGCTGCGCCCGAACTCGGCGTTGAAGCGCTTGCGGAAGTGCTCGACGAACGTCGGGATATCCTCGGCGCGCTCGCGCAGCGAAGGCAGCTCCAGCGAGACGACGTTCAATCGATAGAACAGGTCCTCGCGAAAACGCTTCTCCTTCACGGCGGCTTCCAGATCGACATGAGTGGCGGCAATGATGCGCACGTCGACGTCGACGGTCTCCTGTCCGCCGACACGTTCGATCCGCTTCGACTGCATGGCGCGGAGCACCTTCGCCTGAGTCGCGAGGCTCATGTCTCCGATCTCGTCGAGGAAGAGCGTTCCGCCGGCCGCCTGCTCGAATTTCCCTTCGCGCCGGTCCACTCCGGTGGCCACGCGCTTCTCGATCCCGAAGAGTTCGCTTTCGAGCAGTGAGTCGACGAGAGCCGCACAGTTCACTTCGATGAAGGGACCGCTCTTCCTGGCGCTCGCGTCGTGGATGGCGCGGGCGATGACCTCTTTCCCGGTGCCGCTTTCGCCGCGCACGAGAACCGTGGAGTCGGTGCGGACGATGCGCGGCAGCATCTGGTAGATCTGCTGCATGCGCGGGTTCGTTCCGACTACGATGTTGTCGAAGACGAGCGCGCCTCCCGGGCGTTCGGGCGCGGCTTCATCGGAGCCGTTACGGCGCCGGTCGAGTTCGGACACGCGCGCCTTCAGGTCGACGATCTTGATCGGCTTGATCAGGTAGTCGTGGGCGCCGAGTTCGAGTGCGCGCGCGCCGACTTCGATCGTCGCGTACCCCGTCATCAGGATGACATGCGTGTCGGGGGCGACTCTCTTGACCGTGCGGATCATCTCGATCCCGGATTCGTCCTCCTCCATCTTGAGGTCCGTGATCACGAGGTCGAATCGTTCCGCCTGGATGCGAGGAGCGGCATCGACGCGCCCGGAGCTGGAATGCACGTCATGCCCGTCGTCTTCCAGCGCCTTCGAAAGAAGGCGGTTCAGTTTCGGTTCGTCGTCGATTACGAGGATCTTCATCTCGGCTCCCTACTTTTCCGCGAGCGGCAGACCGAAACCGATTTCGGTGCCCCGCCCCTCTTCGCTGTCGATGAACAGATAGCCTTCGTGGCCCTGCACGATGCCGTGCACGATCGAGAGACCGAGCCCGGTCCCTTTCGATTTCGTGGAATAGAACGGGTCGAACAGCTTCTCGCGCGTGCTCTTCGTCATGCCGCAGCCGTTGTCGCGCACCGAGACTTCCGCGAACGGACCATCGCTCTTCTCTCCGGAAGGCTGAAGCGCGCCGTCGCGCGGGCGGCTGGTTCTCCTCACGCTGATCGAGACGCGCCCTTCGCCGTTCACGGCGTCTTTCGCATTCAGCACGAGATTGAGAACGACCTGCGCGATCTGGATCGAGTCCATGCGCAGGCGAAGCGATTCCTTCGTGACATCGCGGACGAGCGCGACATGCTGGTCGTCGAAGTTCTTCTGCACGCGATCGAGAATCTCCTCTACGAGCCCGCCCAGATCCCCCGCGTTCTCGTCCGCGCGAGCCGGCTTCGCGAACTGCAGGAAGTTCGTGAGCAACTCGCTCAGGCGGTCGACCTCCTCCATGATCTCCCTGCCGAACTCCATGACGTGCGGCGTGGTCTTCTCCTCTTCGTGCAAGAGCTCGGCGGAGGCGCGAATGATCCCGAGAGGGTTTCTGATTTCGTGGGCGAGACCGGCGGTCAGCGTGCCGAGCGCCGCGAGCTTCTCCTGATTTTTGATTTCGGTGTGAAGCGCCAGGATACTCTTCGTATTGCGGTGAACGAGATACCCGAGCCCGAGCGCGAGGAGCAGGCTCAGAAGAGCGGCTGCGTAGAGTGCCGTCTTCAGGCGGTCGAGATCGCTCAGGAAGTTCGCCGAAGCGTCGAGCGCCAGCACGGCCGCGAGTTCGGAACCGTCGATCATGGGGACGAACGCGGATTGAAACGCTTCCCCGTCAACTTCGTAAAGAGGGAGTCCCACCGGCGCTCCTTCCCAGAGCGGGCGAAGTTCCGGCCGGTCGATGTCGTTCAAGGGATGAAAATCGCCGATTCCGATTCCGCGCCTCGTATCGAGCAGGCTTCCCTGGTACGGCACGAACAACGCGATGTTGTCGAGGTCGGCTTCGTCCCGCATACGGGACAGGCGACCCTGCTCGATCTCGTACTCGCTCGTGAACTCGTCGCCGGGCAGGAACGAGGTCAGGCGCGCGAGATCGATCTGAGCCGCAATCGCGCGGCCGACCGAAACGAGTCGCTTTTCGTTCTGATCCGCCATGTACTGCTTTGCCTGCGCGTACAAGATCCAGCCTCCGGCGTTGAGTACCAGGAGGGTCACGATCATGATCCCGACGGTAAAGCGGAGTTCGTTCCGGGACGTGGAATTTCTTCTCTGCCGTTCGGGCGTCATCGACTCCTCCGATTGCCTTGTTTCAGGCGCAAAGGGCGTGCCAGAGACGGATATCAACGGCGCTTGTCGAGCGCTCTCATAACCCGTTGATTCGAATGGGTTTCGAGAGTATTCGCGCGCAGCCGGCGGCCCGGGCGCATCGCGCAAGCCGACGGACCCGTACCAAATGGTACACCAAGTATCGGGAAAGGGGCCGTGATCGTACAGGGAGAAGTGAGGGGCGGTACCTGTCAGGGAAGCTTCGTATGCAGCTTGTATTCCGTGAGCGCGTCGCCGGAATACAGATAGCGAAGCGGTTTCAGTTCGCGCATGTTGATGTACTCCCTGCATCCGATGAGCGGAATGTACTGCCCTTTCATCGGAGAACAACTGCCGCAGCGCATGCACATACGTTCGCACGAACAGCAGAGACAATGTTCGCAGCTGTTGCGATCGTCATGTTTGCGGGGAGCCGGTATGTGCGCGTTCTTACTCATGACCTTCCTCTTGTCGGCCATCCTATCCGAGACTGCAGAGGGGGTCAAATGCAATTGAGAGAACGCGCGCACGAACGAAGCGACAGGAGAAACAGATGAAGAAACAGAAGCGAGCGTGTGTCTAACGGATGCGGTAGCGCTGCAGTTTGTTGAGCAGGCCGCGGCGGGAAAGACCGAGCGCGCGTGCGGTGCGCGACTTGTTACCGTTGCACTTTTTGAGCGCGTCGCGAATCATCTGCTGCTCGATGCGCTCGACGACTTCGCCGAGCGTGCCCGACGCGTCGAGGTCCGCCGCCTGTGTGATCTCGGGTGAAAGCGCGTCCGGTGTCAGGTACCCGCCTTCGGGCGTAACCGCGACGATGCGTTCCACTTCGTGTGCGAGGTCTCGGACGTTGCCCGGCCAGTGGTAATCGACCATCTGGCGCAACGTCTCGGGCTGAAAGCCGTCGAAGTTCTTCTGCATCTTGCGCGAATGAATGCGCAGGAAATGGTCCGCCAGCAGCGAGACGTCTTCCTTACGTTCGCGAAGCGGGGGAAGGACAATCGAAACGACACGCAGTCGATAGTAGAGATCCTGCAGGAACCGGTCGTTGTCGACTTCGATGCGCAGTTCCTTGTTGGCGGCGCAGATGATCCGCACATCGACCGGGATCGGATCCGTTGCGCCGACCGGTTTCACTTCGCGCTGGTCGACGACGCGAAGCAGCGTGTCCTGGAAGTTGCGATTCGTCTTGTCGATCTCATCGATGAAGACCGTGCCGCCGCTCGCGCGTTCGAAGAGTCCCTGCTTCGCGTTTTTTGCGTCGGTAAACGCGCCGCGGCTGTGACCGAACAGTTCGCTTTCGAGAACATCCTGCGACAGCTCGGCGCAATTGACCGTGACGAACGGCTTGTCCTTGCGCAGGGACGATTGATGAATCGCGCGCGCGAACAGTTCTTTTCCGGTGCCGGTTTCACCCTGCAGCAGTACGGTACTGTCCGCTCCCTCGATCTTCTGCAGCGTGTCGATGATCTTCAGCATGCGGGGGCTCTGCGTCACGATTCCCTCGAAGCCCTCCCCCATGCCGAGGCGGTGCTTCAGGCGAAGATTCTCGTTCCGGATCTCCTCAGCCTGGAGATCCGCGACGACGCCGGCCGTTACAGCGGCGAGTGCGAGCGCGATGTCCAGTTCTTCCCGGCCGAACGGGCGCGAGTCGAGTGATTTCTCGAGGTAGATCCCGCACGCCGCGATGTTTTCGCCCGCGATCGGCAGCGCCAGGAACGACCCCACGCGTTCCAGCTGCGGCATCGAATGGTCGATCCTCGAATCGCGCATCGGGTTCGTGGAGAGAATCGGATCGCCCCCGCCGTCGAAGCAGCGGCCGATCGCCATTCTCGCGACTTCTACCGTCGTATGCCACTCGCGTGGCGGAATGGCGCGCGACTCACGGACCGGCGGTTTCTCGCCGTTCTGCTCCGTCAACAGAAGCAGGAGGCGTTCGGCCCCGGTCTGGGAGTGGATGATATCGAGCGTGGCCTGCAGGCGCTCTTCCGGATCGGCGATCGCATGGATGCGGCGCACGATCTTATTGAAGGCAGCCAGTGTATTGGATTCGTTGACGCTGGAAGAAACGAGCGAGCGGTCCGCCTGCACCCGAATGTCGCGGAGCGTGTCACGATCGTTCCGGGAGCCCGTCTCTTCGATCGTCGCTTCGATCTCGGTCAGCAGCTGTGATACGGCCGAGGAGTCGCCCTCGAACAGCAGGATCCTCGCGAGAACCAGCTGCGCCCGCGCAAAATCCTGAGTCGCGCCGAGGCTGCGGAACAGCGCGGCTGCGCCGGCAATAAGGCGCCGCGCTTCGGGGCGCTCGCGATCTTCTTCCGCGAGAATACTGGCCAGCAGAACAGCGGAAAGCGCGGACTCGTATTGCGCGCCGATTTCCGTCAGGCGTTCGTGCGAACGGCGAAGGTAGTCCCGCGCCTCGTGCACCTGGCCACGGAGGCGAAGGAGATCGGCCTTCACGCGAAGCAGCGCTCCCTCCTCGAACCGGTCGCCGAGACTCACGGCCAGTTCGATCCCCGCATCGAGATCGGCTTCGGCGTCTTTCCATTCGTTCCGTTCGATCCGGCATTCGGCGCGGCGACGGAGGATTTCGCAGCTGAGTTCGCTTCCGGGGGAAATCGCTTCCGCAAGCTCGAGTCCCTCGGACAGAATGCGTTCGGCCCGACCGTATTCGCCGCGACGGAGGCAAAGCTCACCGAAGTGCTCGTAATAGAGAACCTCCGTGCGCCTGTCGCCGTTCTCGCGACTCGTTTGCAGGGAAAGCGTGTACAGCTCTTCGGCTTTCTGAAAATCACGCGCCGCACGATGCGCGTGCGCGACGTTCAGACAGGCGATCGCCACTTCCCACTTGTTGCCGCGTTTCTGGAAGATCTCGAGCGACTCTTCCCACGCCGCCCGCGCTTCCGGCCAGCGACCGCGTTTGAATTCCACGACGCCGATGTTATTGAGCCGAATCGCGATCTGAAGATCGCGTCCCAGATCGCGTGCGATGCCGAGAGCCTTGGCATGAAACTGCGCCGCTTCTTCGAGATGGCCGACGTTCTTGCAGACGATGCCGATGTTGTTGTAGCGGCTCCCCATTTCTTCGCGGTCGCCGAGCGCCCGGCTGATAGCGAGGCTGCTCTCGTACGATTCGCGGGCGAGCTCCATGCGGCTCGTGCGGAGCGCGATGCTGCCGAGGGCGCTGAAGCCGTCGGACAGCTCGCGGGACATCGGTTTCTTCTGCAGGATACCGAGCGCTCGCTCGACGTCCTTTTCGGCGTCAGAGTAGTGCCCGATCCGGCCGAGAATGTGGCTTCTCTGCACCAGTGCGGATGCGTACTCCGTTGACGTCGATTCGTCCTCGCCCTTCTCGATCGCGAGGTTCAGCATCTCGAGCGCTTTTTCGAACTCCCCGGTTCCCTCGAGACAGTTCGCCATTTTGCGTGCGGTTTCGAGCAGTAGATCGGGAGATTGCGCGGCGCGCTGGGCCAGGTCGAGAATCTGGGCGTAGTACTCCAGCGCGGTCGAGAATTCACCCGACGTCTGGCAGAAACTGGCCAGTTCCTCGAGTAGGTTGACCTGCTCGACGGGATGGATTTTTTTCGAGTCTGGAACGCGGGATCCGGCAGGATTCCCCGTTACGTCATTCCGTTCTTTTTTCATTCTTCCCACTCGATGCCCATCGTTTCTCCCCTGGCGGACAGAACGCTATCAGAGCAGGGTTCCCAGCGTTTGCAGGATTACCCGCAGAATCAACCAGTAACTCTGGAAGATCCCGGCGTCCGTCGATTCGGCAGCCGGAGTGACATCGGAATGCGTGAACCGATTGAGGTTCAATTCGGGAATGTCACCGTCTCCGGTACCGAAGCTGGAAGTGGGGACGAGAGTGATGATGAGAAGGAGAACGAGAAGAATGGATTGCCAGCGAAGTTTCACGTACTTCCCCCTGAAGATAGATCCCATACGAAACTGTACTCGGAAATCACCAATTCGTCAAGGATCCGGCGATTTCACCGCAGTTTGGTCTAATCATCGGCGGAAGCGAGAACGACCGCGAGTCCGGACGCGAGAAAAAGAACCAGTACCCAGAAGACCGCTTGAATCAGAATCCCCGCCCGGAACGACGTCTTGTCGCCGCTCACGACGCGGGCTCGAGAAGGAGCACGACCCGGTCGGACTCGTTCACGTCGAAAGCGTTCCCGTCGTAGCCACCCCAGATGGTTCTCTCGCGAAATCCGGCGCCGGCCGCCGCTTCCCGGAGTTCTTCCGGCGAATACAGGAGCAGCTCCTCGGCCCACTCGAGAGGATCTTTCTCGCCGGGCGATGTGAGCACTACCGTCTTTCTCAGAATCCGTGTGTCCCGATCGTAGCTGCGGCATTCGTCGAGATGATACTGGCCGAGGGTGCGCTCGGACCGGGGAACGAGACCCGCCAGAGTCGGCGCCTCGTTCAGGTAGTCGAAAAGGAACCAGCCGTCGGGTTTCAGGACCCGCCGCACTTCGCGCAGTACGGAATCGTTCTCGGTTCGCGTAGGGAAGTACCCGAACGACGTGAAGAGATTGCACGCACCGTCGAAGGTACCGCTCCGGAACGGAAGCGATCGCATATCGCCCCGAGCCACGCGCCCGGTTTCCGGAACGGTACGAAGAAGCGCGAGCGAGAGATCGAGGCCGAACGTGCGCGCCCCCTGCCGCCCGATCGCGGCCATGTGTCGTCCGCCGCCGCACGCGACGTCGAGCACGTCGGCGCCTGGGAGAGGCACTGCGTTCGCGAGAGTCTTCGCCAGTGCTGCGGCTTCCTCGTCGTTTCGATGTGCGTAGATGGCGGGGTAATGCGAACCGAACGCTCTCTCGTACCACGGCTCGGTCATGAGAGCGTGCTCACGGAGTCGCGTATCCAGGTCAGGTACGAGGAACGGCCGCCTTCGATCGGGACGAAAATGACTTCGGGTTCGTCGTACGGATGCAGTTTCTCCACGGCTCTCACGAGATCGTCCTTGCGCGCGACCGTCGTCTTGATCAGAAGAAGCGTCTCCTCCGCCTCCTCGATCTCCCCCTCCCACCTGTACGTGGAATGAACCGACGAAACGGAATTGACGCAGGCAGCGACGCGCTGCTCGATCAGTGCGCGCGCCATCGTGCGGGCGACATCCTCCCCCGGAACCGTGACGAGCGCGATGCAGAACGCGCCGTGAGCGTCTGCGGTTGAAACAGTAGACGGTTTATTCATCAACGATACGGGCTTCGCCCGTTCCCGGCACGATTTCGCCCGCTACACAACAGGCCAGATCCTGGCCGTGGAGCGCATGCTCCGCCTCGGCGAGCGATCCCTCGGGAATCACGGCCACCATGCCGAGCCCCATGTTGAACACCCGGTCCATTTCGACGGGATCCACATGGCCGCACTCCTGGATCAGCGGGAAAATCGAAGGAACGTCCCAGCGGGTCCGCCGGAAGACCGCGTCACAGCCGGCGGGGAGAATCCTCGGCACGTTTTCGACGAGCCCCCCTCCCGTGATGTGGGCGAACCCGCGAGCCAGCGTTCGGAGCGCGTCCAGTTCCCGGCGGTAAGAGACATGAGTCGCCGCGAGCGCGTCACCGACCGTTCCGCCGCCGTCAGGCATCGCGCTTGCCGGAGTGAGACCGCCGGCGTCGAAGAGCGCGCGCGTCGCAAGAGAGTACCCGTTCGTATGCAGTCCGTTCGACGGAAAGCCGAGGATGCGGTCTCCGGGCCGGATGTCGTGCCCGTCCATGATTTCGGATCGCGCTACGATGCCGACGAGGAACCCCGCTACGTCGTAGCAGCCCGGCTCGTAGACTCCGGGCATCTCGGCCGTCTCGCCCCCGATCAATGAAACATGCTCGCCGAGACACGCCTCCGCGAATCCGTCGAGCAGCGGCGCGAGGATCGTGGGCGTGAGCGATGCGCCCGCGATGTAGTCGAGGAAGAAGAGCGGAGTCGCGCCCATGACGCCGATATCGTTCAGGCAGTGATTGACGAGGTCCCGTCCCACGCGATCATGAAACCCGAGCGTGGCGAGAAGATGCACTTTCGTGCCGAGTCCGTCCGTGGTCGCGACGAGGACGCGGCTCGGATCCCCCGGCACTTCGTAAAGGCCGCCGAAGTGCCCGACATCTCCCACCACGCGTTTCCCGAACGTCCGGCGGATCTTGTCTTTGACTTTGTCGAGAGCGAGTTTGTGGGAGTCGGTATCGACGCCGGCGCTTTTGTAGTCCACGCGCCCCTCCATGAAACGGCGGCTTGTGACTAGAGTGAATCGAGGTCCGTGTCGGGCCCGACGACCCACTCGACTGCTTCTGCGGGACGAAGCCTTCCCACGAAACGGTTGATGGCGTCGAGCGAGGCAAACAGAGTCGAAAGGGCCAGGTCGCGCTGCACGATCGCCGAGCCGAGCAGCGGCACGACCCGTCCGCGCCGGTTCGCTTCGATATGAACGAAGACCCCTTCGTGCGAACCCACGGGGCGGACGTCCACGCCGGCCACGCGAAAACTGGCGTCTTCGTAAAAGCGTTCCATCGCGCGCAGCGTCGCTTCGGATGCCGCGAGCGCCGGAGTGCTTCCGAGCACGAACGAACTCTGGCCGATCCCCTGATGGCGGCCGCGACCGAGCGTGACCTGCACGTCCCCGCCGTCAGCGGTGAGATTCGTACGGAGGTTGACGAAGCGAATGCGCGGCATGGAAACCGTCCCCCTGGGCGCGGGCTCCCTGGCGCCGGCGCTCCATTCGTCTGCGGGGTCTCCGTCCATGCTGGCGAGGTTGATCTGATCTCTCGTGATCTGGATGCCGAAGCCTGAATCGAGCGTGGATTCGATATCCTGCAGTATCTCGCGGGACCCGCGATCGGTCGACGCCACGACATGCAGTTCGAGTACATTGCCCGCCCGGTTCGTCACGAGGCGGGACGACACGACGCCGGGGAGCGAGTTGACGGCGCGCTCCACCGCCTTCGGGTCTGTCACGATTTCGTCCGGGTAATCGTCCGGATTTCCTGGCATGCGGTACCCCTTCGTTAAGAAAAACAGTACCACAGCAAACCACTGTCAGGGAAGCGTGACCATGGCCCGCAGGCGCGCGATACGCGATTCGATCTTATCGTGATCGAGCTGGCGAAGGGGCGCCGGCCCGAATTCCTCGACGACGAAAGATGCCACCGCCGTGCCGTGCTGCATCGCTTCCATCCAGGTGCGCCGGTCGAATTTGCCGCACCGGGCGATGAAACCGAGAACTCCCCCCGCAAAGGCGTCTCCCGCTCCCGTGGGATCCTTGACGATCTCGACCGGGAACGCCGGGACGTGAAAGAAGTCCCCGTCCTGATAGAGGAGCGCGCCGTGCTCTCCCTTTTTCATGATCACGATCGACGGTCCCATGGCCGTGATCGCCCGCAGCGCGGCGACGAGGTTCGACTCCCCGGTCAGCTCACGCGCTTCACTGTCATTCAGAATCAACGTATCGATGCGCCCGAGCATCTTGATCAGGTTCTCGCGGTGGCCGTGAATCCAGTAGTTCATGGTGTCGGCGGCCACGTGCTTCGGCCCCTTCACCTGGTCGAGTACTTCGATCTGAAGAACCGGATCGATGTTCCCGAGAAACACGATCGGCGTGTCTTTGTACGAATCGGGGATGGCGGGACGAAAGTGTTCGAACACGTTGAGATCGGTCCGGATCGTCTTGCGATCCTGCATGTCGGCGGGATACTCCGCTTCGTACTGAAACGTCTTGCCCGCGACCCGGGTGAGCCCCTGCGTGTCGATCCCGTTCTGCGAGAGGAACTCGTTCCCTTCCTCGGGGAAGT
>JABDJQ010000805.1 GCA_013002425.1 Gemmatimonadota bacterium | reverse complement strand
GGGCGAGGCCGAGCCCCCAGCCGCGGCGTTTCGTGCTGAACCCGGGGCTGAACGCCCGCGACTGTTCCGACGGCGACATCCCGCGGCCGTCGTCTTCGAACGCGATCGTTACGCTGCCCTGAGAGTTCAACCCGGTCCGCACCGTGATGGTTCCTCCCTTCTCGGCCAGCGCGTCGATCGAATTGCGAAACAGATTCTCGATCACCCACTCCAGCAGTTCGCGGTTCACATTGCAGGGCGGGACCTGCTGCAGATCCTCGATCAGCGTGATGTCGCGACCGACACGATCGAATCGTTTGCGCAGATATTCGAGCGAAGCGGAGAGAACGTCGTTCACCTCTTCCATCTTGAGCGCGGGCAGCGAACCGATATTCGAGAAACGGTACGCGATCTTGTTCAGACGATTGACGTCCTCTTCCATCTCGACGACGATTTCTCCCATATCGACGCTCGAAGATCCCGTGCCGTCCTTCTTCTCACGCAGGAGGTGCAGCCATCCCATCAGCGACGAGATCGGCGTACCGAGCTGGTGCGCCGTTTCCTTCGCCATGCCGAGCCAGATCGAGCGCTGCTCCCCCTCTTTGATCCCCCGATAGCCCATGTAACCGAGCAGCACGAAAATGCCGAGCACGATCGCCTGAATGAGCGGGAGGTAGCGAAGTTCGTCGACGATCGGGGAATTGCCGTAGTGAACATGCCCGAACACCTGGCCGCTCGCCGGGTCGTAAAACGGGATCGGCGGATGCATGTCGTCGAACTTCGCCGCGAGTTTGAGCACTTCGCGCATCGGGCCGGGCGGCGGTTCCGTCGCATCCGTTACGAGAAAGTCCTGATACGAGACTTCGTCGATCTTGACGCTGATGCCGCCGAGCTTGTCAGGGATGCCGTGCCACGTCCAGGCGACGCCCCGCTGGTCGGTCACGATCACGGGAAACGGAATCTGTTCGATCACATCGCTGAAGACCCCGGAGATCGCGTCGCCCTGCGCGGCGGGGACGATCGTCGCCGCGCAGAAACGGGCGAAGATCTGGCTCAGCACCTCCGACTCCTTCTCGAGTCGATCGATCATGTGGTTCGTATAGAAGAACAGACTCAGAATGATGAAGCCGCTGCCGAGAAAAATGTAGGCGCGAAGCAGCGTGGAGGAAACGGTACGACTGCTCTGGTATTCCTGTGGGGCCACGTGTTAGGTATCCCTGCCGGTCAGCGTGCGGCGTCCGTCGAGGTACGGCCGGAGCGCCGCCGGTATCGCGATCGAACCGTCCGCCTGCTGATACGTTTCGAGTACCGCGATGAAGAGACGCGGCAGCGCGAGGCCGGATCCGTTCAGCGTGTGCACGTAGCGGTTCTCCTTCCGGTCGGCCACCCGGTAGCGGATCTTCGCGCGGCGGGCCTGGAAGTCGAGGAAGTTCGAACAGGAGGACACCTCGAGCCACCGCTTCTGCCCGGGAGCCCACACCTCGATGTCGTACGTCTTCGCGGCGGCGAACGAGAGATCGCCCGTGGCCAGCGTCAGAACGCGATACGGAAGCTCGAGACGTTTCAGCACTTCTTCGGCGTGGCCGAGCAGTTCCTCGAGCGCGGCGTACGAATCTTCGGTTCGCTCGAAACGCACGAGTTCGACCTTGTCGAACTGGTGCATCCGGTTCAGCCCGCGCGTCTCCTTGCCTGCGGATCCCGCCTCTCTGCGAAAGCACGGCGTATACCCCACATAGCGGCGCGGCAGTTCCGCATCGTCGAAGATCTCGTCCGCGTGCGCGTTCGTAATCGGGACTTCGGCCGTGGGGATCAGAAACAGTTCGTCATCACGGCACTGGTACATGTCCTCTTCCATCTTCGGAAGCTGACCCGTGCCGAACATGCTCTCGCGCGACACGAGGAACGGCGTGTAGATTTCTTCGTAGCCGTGATCCTTCGTGTGTAAATCGATCATGAATCGAATGAGCGCTCTCTGCAGCGCGGCGCCGTCGCGCCAGTAGAGCGAAAACCCCGAGCCCGAGAGCTTGGAACTGCGCGCGAAGTCGAGTATGCCGAGCGCCTCGCCGAGTTCCCAGTGCGTCTTCGCTTCGAACGGGTGTTCCGCCGGCCTGCCCCACTCCCGTTCCGTGCGGTTCGCGGACTCGTCGCCCACAGGAACGGATTCGTCGGGAATGTTGGGTATGCGGATCGAAATCTCGTAGATCTGATCTTCGATAGAACGCAGGTCGCCGTCCATCGCCGCGATCTTCTGCGAGACCTCTTTCATCTCCGCGATCGGCTCGTCGGCGCTCTTCTTCTCTCGCTTCAACACGCCGATCTGTTCGCTCACGCGGTTTCGCACGCTCTTCAGTTCTTCGACTTCCTGAAGCAGTGTGCGGCGCTTTCCGTCGAGCGCCAGCCATTCGTCGAGGTTGGCGTGGTCCCCCTTGCTTTCGATCGCGGCTTTGACCGCGGCCGCTTCCTTCCGGATCAGTGCAGGATCCAGCAATCGAGCTCTCCTCTGAATACAGTTTCGTTACGATCGCCCGGAAGCGATGTCGGCGAAGGTCGCGGCGGCCGCTTCGATCGTGCGCTCGATCTCGGCTTCGCCGTGTTCCGTGGAAAGAAAGTACGCTTCGAACTGGGACGGGGGCAAGTAGATCCCCCGGTCTCGCATTCCTCGATGGAACCGCGCGAATCGCTCCTGGTCGGCCGATTTCGCGTCTTCGTAATCGCGCACGGGACCCTCGCGGAAGTAGAGAGACATCATCGTCCCTTCGCGCTGGATCCGAACGGGCACTCCCGCCCGGTCCGCGGCGGCGAGCAGCCCCGTTTCGAGCGCCCCCGCGGTCTTTTCGATCGCGGCGTACGGCTCCGTCGCGCGCAGTTCCCGGACCGTGGCGAGCCCCGCGGCGACCGCGAGCGGGTTCCCGGACAAGGTCCCTGCCTGGTAGACGGCGCCCCCCGGCGCGAGATGTTTCATGACCGCGGCGCTCCCGCCGTACGCCCCGAGCGGCAGCCCGCCTCCGACCACCTTCGCGAGGGCCGTCAGATCGGGCGTCACCCCGAGCCGGCCCTGGGCCGACGAGAGGCCGAGCCGAAATCCGGTCATGACTTCGTCGAAGAGGAGCAGGGTGCCCGCGCGCTCCGTCTCCGCGCGGAGAAGCTCGAGAAAGCCCGGTTCGGGGGGCACGAGTCCCATGTTCCCGGCAACGGGCTCGACCGCCACGACCGCGATCTCGTCGCCTTTCTCGCGCAACAGCTTCTTGACGGCGTCTCCGTCGTTGAACGGAGCCACGTGCGAATGCTCGACCGCCCGCTTCGGAACGCCCCGGCTCCCGGGAATCGAAAATGTCGCGGCGCCCGATCCGGCCGCCACGAGAAGAGCGTCGGCGTGGCCGTGGTAGCAGCCGTCGAACTTGACGATGCCGTCCCTGCCCGTGAATCCGCGTGCGAGGCGAATCGCGCTCATTGCGGCTTCGGTGCCGGAGGACACCATGCGTACGACTTCCAGCGAGGGCGTGCAGGCGATGAGTTCCTCGGCGAGGTCGGTTTCGGCGATCGTGGGCGCGCCGAACGTGGTGCCGCGCGTCAGCGCGAGCTCCAGCGCGCGGATGACCGCGGGATGGCGATGTCCGAGGATCAGGGGGCCCCACGAAAGGACGTAATCGACATATTCGTTCCCGTCGACGTCGCGCACGATGGCGCCGTCGCCGGATTCGAAGAAGATCGGATCTCCCCCCACGGCGCCGAAGGCGCGCACGGGGCTGTTGACGCCGCCGGCGAGAACTCGCTGCGCGCGCTGCCACTCATCATGGGAACGATTCCGGTTCATGTGTTCTCCCCGGATCCTGCATGGTCCTGGATGCTGTTCAAAATGGGCCGGACAGCGAAGTTAGCACGACACCGCGGGGGCGTCAATCGGTGGCTCTCTCCTGAATCGGCACGCGTGAGAGGAGCGTTCCCGAAAGGAGAAAGAGAAAGGCGATGAGGATCAGAACGGAGAAATGAAGCGCGAGGTCGCGCGTCATCGAAAGCGAGATGCCGACGACGGCCAGCATGAAGCAGGCGGCATACACGACCCACGCGGTCCCGCGGACGTTGTCGAGAAGGGTCCCGATGCGATGCGTCGAATGATCCTTCCCGGCCTGCGCGATATGCGAGCCGCGCGCGATCCGGGTCAGGACCACGAAACTCACGTCGAAAATCGGGTAGCCCAGGATCAGAATCGGCGCGAACAGGCTCAGGTACGATTCCTGGTGCCATGTCGACATGAGGCCGAGCGTGGCGAGCACGTATCCATAGAGAAGCGACCCGGCGTCTCCGAGAAAGATCGAGGCCGGGTGAAAATTGAAGCGCAGAAACGCGAGCGCCGAGCCCGCCAGGCCGATCGCGATGATCGCCGGCACGACCTGCCCCTGGATCAGAAACAGGATGAAGAACGCCATGCTCGCGAGAAACGTGATCCCGGTCGCCAGGCCGTCCATGTTGTCGAGGAAGTTGAGCGCGTTCATGAGGCCCACGACCCATACGAAGGACAGAATGACGTCGAGCGGGGCATTCGTGATGAGGCCGTTCGTATTGCCCGAGAAGAACAGGAATCCGCACGCCACGAGCTGCCCGCCGAGCTTCGCCACGGGGCCCAGGCTCCGTTTGTCGTCGATCAACCCGATCAGAAAGACCCAGGTCGCCCCGAGCAGAAAGCCGATCAGCGGAAACGAGAATTCCGTGGAAGAGAGCCGGATCCCGATCAGAAAAGAGGCCAGAAAGCCCGCGAAAATCGCCATTCCCCCGAGCAGGGGCGTCGGATTCTGATGAATCTTCCTTGCGCTGGGTATGTCGAGAAAGCCCCAGCGATGGGCGGCGCGGATGATCCTGGGAGTCAGCGAGAGTACCGAAACTCCCGCGACCAGGAAGAGGAGGGTATACGAAATCAAATGGAGCCCCGTTTCCTTTCTGAGCACGAACCGCCCTACTGTAGGAAGGGGCTCGGAGGGTGTCAAGGACTAATGGGGACCCGTCGCTCCTAATTCTCGAAGTACTCGATCACGCTCTTCACGAGTTCGTCGAGTCCGACTGATGGCTCGTAACCGATTGCTTTGTTTATCTTTGTGAGATCCGGCACACGTCGGCGCATGTCCTCGAAACCCCGCTCGTATGCCTTTTCGTACGGCAGGAACTCGATCGTGGAAGAAGAGCCCGTGAACTGCAGAACCTTCTTCGCCAGATCGAGGATCGTGATTTCGTTCGGCGAACCGATGTTGAAGATCTCGCCCCAGCAGTCTTCGGCGTTCGCGAGATCGATCACGCCGCGCACCACATCGTATACCGACGAGAAGCAGCGGCTCTGATTGCCGTCGCCGAACACGATCAGCGGCTGCTCGAGCAGCGCCTGCCGGACGAAGCGCGGAAGCACCATGCCGTACTGGCCCGTCTGCCGCGGCCCCACCGTGTTGAAGCAGCGCACGACCAGAATCGGGAGCTTCTTTTCGCGGTGGTACGCGAGAGCCAGGATCTCGTCGAGCGATTTCGCGACCGCGTACGACCAGCGGTTGATCGTGGTCGGCCCGAGAAGGCGATCCTGCTCTTCGTGAAACGGAAACTCCTCGGACTTTCCGTACACTTCGGATGTCGAGAAGAGCACGACCTTGCGCTTGTACCGGTTCGCCTGCTCGAAGATGATCTCCGTGCCGCGAATATTGATCTGCAGCGACTTCAGTATGTTCTCGATCACATACGCGACGCCCACGGCCGCCGCGAGATGATAGACAACATCCGACTCGGCGATCAGCTCGCCGACCACGGCCTCGTTCAGGATCGTGTCGATC
>JABDJQ010000777.1 GCA_013002425.1 Gemmatimonadota bacterium | reverse complement strand
TTTTCAACGGCGTGCCGTACCTGTCGCTGATTCCGTGGGCGGACGGCGCGGTGCTCGTTGCCACGGTCTTCTTCGAAACGGCCTTCGCACTCGGACGACTGACGGCCGATCCGCTCCTCTTCGAAGGCACGATCGCCGCCCGGATATCGATTGTCATCGGTGCGGCCTGTCTCGCTCTTGTTTCGCGCCTGCGACGAATCTATACGCCCCTGGTTCTGGTGCCGGCGCTCGCCGGGCTTCTGCCCGCTCGTGACGACGCCCGGGAACTCGTGATCGACATTCTGGATATCGGACAGGGATCCGCCGCAGTCGTGCGAGTGCCGGACGGGCCGGTCCTGTTGTTCGACGCGGGGATCGGACCGGCTCCTTACGACCGCGGCGCTTCGACCGTGCTCCCGTTTCTGCAGCGGCTCGATCGCCTGCCGGTCGACCGGTTTTACGGATCGCACGGAGACGCGGACCATATCGGCGGCGCGATCTCGCTCGCGAGGCGCGGGTTTTTCAAACGCGTCTATATAGGAGGAAGAGAGGGGGAGACGACCGCATCGACGCTTCTTCAGGGAGCCGTTACGGCGGCGGGGACTCCGTGCGCGAGCGCTTTGGATGGATCGGTCGAAAGCTGGGGCCCGGTTCGGCTCCTTACGATTTTCGCTCCCGAGGACCTGCGGGGGGGAGGTCCGAACGACGCCTCGCTGGTCCAGGTCCTGAGCTACGGCGATTTTCGACTCTGGCTCGGCGGTGACGCCTCGTCCGCACGGGAAGCCGATCTCGCGGAACGCGGCCTCGCGGACAGGATCCCGGTTCTGATCGCGTCCCATCACGGTGCGAGGTCGAGTACGCCCTGGTCGCTTCTCGAGAGAGCGCGCCCGCAGGTTGCCGTGATCTCGTGCGGCCGGAACAACCGGTACGGTCACCCTCATTCCGAGACGGTGCGCAGACTGGAAGGGATCGGGGCCCGGATCGTGCGAACGGATCGTCACGGGGGAGTCACGATCCGCACGGACGGCCGGACCATGCGCATCGAAACGCTCCTTCCCGAGCCCGCCGTTTCGGTCTACCGGCTCGCGCCCGCGGGATCGCGGCATCACGGACGCCGAGTCGAGGGGTGACGCTCCGAAGGGGCCTGTGCTAGATTTCCTGTTCCGGGCAATTCCGCCCCGACTCACGACCGGGAGATCGTCATGCAGCCGCAAGAGGTGGCCGAACACGCCGCCACGCTGATGCTGGAAAAGAAAGCGAAGGATGTCGTCATCCTGGACCTGCGCGGGCTCTCGGGCGCCACCGATTATTTCGTAATCGGAAGCGCGGAGAACGAAGTGCAGGTCAAGGCGATTTCCGAAAGCGTCGTAAGCGGACTCGAATCCACGGGCACCCGCATCTATCACCTCGAAGGATACAGTGAGCGGCGCTGGGTGCTGCTCGACTGCATCGACATCGTCGTACACATCTTTCTCGAAGAGTTGCGCGAGTTCTACGGACTCGAACGGCTCTGGGGCGACGCTCCGCTCGAGAGAAGGATCGACAAGGAATGATCCGCCAGCTGGTCGAAGAGTTCCTGTTCAAGGTACTGCGAGAGCGCCCCGAGGAGACCGACCTCTCTTCCGTGCGCGTCGACTCGACCCGCGACCCGGCGCACGGCGATCTCGCGCTGAACGCGGCCATGGTCTTCGCGAAACAATGGAAGCGACCGCCGCGCGAAATCGCCGAAGAACTGGCGCCCCTGTTTCGATCGTCTCCTCTCATCTCCGCGGTCGAAATCGCAGGGCCCGGATTCATCAACTTCCGCATCGCCCCGGCCGCCTACCAGGAACTGCTTCGCGAGATCCTGGCACAGTCAAGCGCCTTCGGAACACGACCGGCCGAAGAGCCGCGACGCGAGCAGATCGAATTCGTGAGCGCCAATCCCACCGGCCCCGTGAATGTGGTGAGCGCGCGCGCGGCCGCCGTCGGCGATACTCTCGCGCGCCTGTTCGAAGCGATCGGCATCGAGGCCGAGCGTGAATTCTATGTGAACGATCACGGCAATCAGGTGGATCATCTGCTCGACTCCGTGCTCTATTATCTGAACGGGGAAAAGGGTGACTTCCCGGAAAACGGATACCGCGGCGACTATGTGAGCGAGATCGCGAACGAAGCGCGCGACGGAATCCTGGCGCTCCTCGCAGAGGGGGCAGAGGATCCGGACGCGGGACGCCTTGCCACGCTCCGTGACGCGATCCCGGCCCTCGTTGCCGGCGACAGAGGCCCCTGGGAGAGCGCGTCGCCCGGCGGCGACAGCGCCGTCCCGGTCACAGCCGCGAGCCGGCGCGCATTGCTCCGCCTCTGGGTGCTCGAACGCATGCTCGCCTGGCAGCGTTCCGACCTCGAAGCGTTCGGCGTCCGCTTCCAGAGCTGGTTCCGCGAGTCGTCGCTGCACGCAGGGAACGATATCGGAGATACGTATGCCGCGCTCGAGAAGTCCGGCGACGTTTTCGAAAACGACGGCGCCCACTGGTTTCGTTCGACAAACTACGGCGACGAGGCGGACCGCGTTCTGATCCGATCGAACGGTCAGCCTACGTACTTCCTGGCCGACATCGCGTATCACAGAACGAAGGCGGAGAGAAAGTACGACCACGCCATCGACATTCTCGGCCCCGATCATCACGGACACATTCCACGTATGCTCGGCGCGATGCGCGCGCTCGGCCGCCCCGAAGACTGGCTCGAGATCCTGATCGTGCAGCAGGTCAATCTGCTCAAGGACGGCCAGCCCGTCAAAATGTCGAAGCGGGCGGGGGACTTCATCGCTCTGCGCGAACTGATCGACGAAGTGGGCACGGACGCGGCGCGCTTCTTTTTCGTCATGCTGAAGCCGAACTCACATCTGAACTTCGATCTCGACCTCGCGAAGAGCAAGAGTCTCGAGAACCCGGTCTACTACGTGCAGTACGCGCACGCGCGTGTATGCAGCGTTCTGCGCCACGCGGAAGCCGCCGGCATCGAACCGGGAGCCCATGAAGAGGCGGACCTTTCGCTTCTTACGGAAACCGACGATCTTTCCCTTCTCAAGAATCTCGACCGCTACCCGGATACGGTCGAAGCCGCGGCTCATGCGCGTGAGCCGCAGCGCATCCCTACATACTTAAAGGAACTGGCTTCGGAGTTTCACGGCTACTATCACAAAGTGAAAGTAGTGACGGACGACCGGCCGCTGACACTGGCGCGTCTCGCCCTGCTCGAGGGGACCCGCATCGTGCTTCAGAACGGCCTCGCCCTGCTTGCGGTGGACGCTCCCGATGCCATGTAGCGAGGAAATACCCATGTCCATTCTCGTAGTCGGCTCGATCGTACTCGACCACATTCGCTCCCCCTACGGATCGTCGAAGGGGGCGCTCGGGGGGTCGGCCGTTTACTTTGCGGGCGCGGCGTCTCACTACGCGCCGGTCCGTCTCGTGGGAGTGGTCGGCGATGACTTCCCGAAAGAGGGGAATGACTTCCTCGCGCAGAACGGAATCGATACGGAGGGCCTGACG
>JABDJQ010000760.1 GCA_013002425.1 Gemmatimonadota bacterium | reverse complement strand
CTCCTCTACGACATGCAGTCGGACATGCCGGAGCAGATGCAGCGAGACTTCGTGTTCCGGATTCCGCCCGTGCAATGGTGCCTCGACCGGATGCAGGACTGGCTGCTTCTTCGTTCCGATGCGGTCTTCTGCAGCGCGGGACTCGCGAAGAGAGTGCGCAAGGCGAACCGCACGGCGCCGGTGTTCGAGTGGATCTTTCCCGGACTCGCGCCCGAAGTGAACGAGACCGCGCGAAGGGAACTGCGGGGCGCGCTTGGTATCGGCGATGACGAACGGGCGATCGTTTACACGGGAAACTTCGCCCCGTACCAGGGAGTCGGTCGATTGATCCGCGCGTTTCGCAGGATTCGCGCAGTCGTTCCGGAAGCGAGGCTCGTGCTGGTCGGGGGACAGTCGAACCACGGTTCGCCCTTCCCTCCGTCATCGGACCAGACGGGGATGACGTGGGTTCCGCGCCGGCCGCGCCATGAAATGCCGCTTTACATGAGCGTTGCGGACATTCTCGTTTCGCCGCGCGATCCGGTCGGGAACGCGCCGCTCAAGGTGTTTGAATACATGGCGGCGGAGAGGCCCATCGTGGCCACGGATTCCCCCGCCCACCGCATCATGCTCGACGAAACGCGCGCCGTCCTCGTCGAACCGAACGAGGAGGCCCTCGCCGGCGGAATCACTTCGCTGCTCGAAGACCCTGCACGCGCGAAAGAGCTCGCGGGCAGGGCCAGGCAGTACTCGCTGGAGCACCTGGGGTGGACGCACTTCGTCTTTCGATTGAGCGAATCGTACGCCAAGCTTTTCTCGCTCCGCGCCGATTACGATGAAGACTGACTCCCCCCGTATCACCGTCATCATTCCGGTAAGGAACGGCTCGGCGGGGATCGCCGCTCTCGTGCGCGCGGTGCGCGCGCAGGGAGACCCGGACGCGCTCGAGATCGTCGTGGTCGACGACGGGTCGACGGACGGGACCGACCGGTGCGCGAAAGACGCCGGCGCCCGCGTTCTACGGCTCGCGGACAGCCCGGGGAACCCGGCGGTCGCCCGCAATCACGGCGCAAAAGAAGCGCGCGGCGACTGGCTCGCTTTCATCGACGCCGACTGCATGCCGGACGACCGATGGCTCGCGGCGCTCGTGCGGCGCGCCGAGGAAGGGTACGAGGTCGTGGGCGGATCGCTCGGCATGCCGCCGGGGCTCGCATGGTCCGCGCGTCTCGACTACATCGTCAGCTCGTATCACACGCATCCGAAGCGGCCGCCGGGGCTCGTGCCGAATCACTCGCCCGCGAACCTGTTCGTTCGACGTGATCTGTTTCTCGGGACGTCGATGTTCGAAGAGAAACATCCCGCCGCGTACGCGCACGAGGAACTCATCTGGCAGGGTGAAGTGCTGCGGTCCGGAGGGCGCATCTTCTTCGAACCGGCGGCGCGGGTGGATCACGAGAATCGCCCCGGACTCCTGAACGTCTTCAAGCGGAACTACCGGTGGGGATACAGCGCCGTCTACAGCAAAGCGAAGACAGGCGCGGCCCGCGCGCCCGGACTCTACCGTTTTCCGATCGTGCCCGCGCTGCTGGCCGTTCCGGCCGCCCCGCTGATCGCGCTGTATATCATGTATTGCTGGCTCAGGGCGGGCGAGTGGGAAATCGTCCCGATGGCGCCGTTTCTGCTGGGCGCCCGGTTCGCACACGGCGCGGGATCGTTCGTGGGATACTTCCGCGGGGGAAGCGAACGGCGGCCGGGCTGGGAGTAAGCGATACCCGCCGAGGCCGCCGCACGTCGTTCAGATCGCCAGCACTTTTCGGTCGAACGCGCTGACCAGCGTCTTCATCGTCCCCATGGGCACGGAAACGAACACCCGCTCGTCATCGCTGTTCACCATGACGATCATCGCCCCGTTCCGCTTCTCGATTCGAACCGATTCGTCTTCGTCGCGTACCGTGACGAGAACGGCATCAGGAAGAACCGCGAGCTCGCGCAGCGCGGTGCCGGCGATTTCCATGTAAGAACGCATATCGTGGCAAACCTGATCGTCGAACTCCTGCCAGACAACGCGGGGTGCGAAGTTCAGCGCGGTCGTCAGCATGGCCCCGGGAATGCTCAGCGAGATCCGGTCTCCGTCCCCTTCGACCCGAACGACGATCATCCCCTGATCGCGCAGCGAATGGGCAACCGCCCCTGCCGCGACTCCGACTACCAGCAGGAACCCGACCAGAACGACCAGCGCGAATCGTGTGCTCCGTTTCATCTTCAGTTCCCTTCATTCGTGTCGTCGACCCAGATTCGAACTACGGTGCCCTCTTCCTGGACATTGACGAGATCCCCGCGCATTTCCGCGTCGAGCGCGTCGAGCGCCGCGAGCAGATCGAGCTCGTTCTCCCGGTCCGACGACAGGAGCGCGGCGATGATCGATTCGTGAAGCCGCACCGTCACCTCGCTCTCCTCTTTCGAGTCGAGAACGGTGATCAGCAGCTCTGATCCTTTCTTGCTGATACGGACGTCTTCGTCAGGGGTGTCGACCTTCACGAATTCCCCCTCTTCGATATCCCGCACTTCCTCCCATACCTGGCGCAGGACTTCGACCGGGATGTCGTGATCGTCGATCACGATCCTGCCGTTGCTGATCTCGTCCTCGTCGATCAGCGGGAGAACGGCGCGTACGAGATTGATCGGCACGTTCAGGCGAATCTCTTCATCCGGCCCGTCCTGGACGAAAATGTGAATCCAGCGTGTATCCGCCGCCTGTGCGGAACCCGCAGCGAACAGAAGCCCGAAGAACAGCGCGATCAATCTGGTTCTCATGATTCTCATTCCTCTCTGGGGAGTCACCCGGCTTTCCTTTCCATACGAACCCCGCGCAGGCAGGTTTCGAATAAATTGCGATCGGCCTTCCCGGGCCCGCTCTGCTACCATGCCGAACATAGAAATGGAGGAAATTCGTGACGCTCTTTCGAAATACCGCCGCTCTGATCCTCTGCAGTTTGCTTGCCCTGGCCTGGCTTTCGTGCGGCTCCGAGCGTCCATCGGCGCAGAAGCGCGTCGTGGACGGGATCGACTGGTCGACCCGGGAAGGCGGCGACCTGATCGGAGAGCCGCTGCCCCAGTGGGAGGTCGACAAGTGGGTGACGGACCGGCTCCCCTTCGGGCGGGTCGGGAAAAAGGTGATCCTGGTTCAATTCTGGAGCGAGGACGACGTGAGCAGGAATACGGGCTACGGCCTCCGCTCGCTCGACAGGGAGTTCGGAGAGGCTGTCGATATCATCAGCTTCTACCACCCGCTTCCGCAGCCCGTGACGATGGCGCCTGTGAACATCGCCCGGCTCGCGCGGCAGTATCGCTATAAATGGTCGATCGTGCTCGACGACCGGTGGTTCGACCTTCGGAAGTACTGGCTGCGTGACAAGGAGAGGAGTTCGACGTTCGTGACGATGATCGTCGGGCTGGACAGAACGATCCGGTACGTGCATGTGGGGGAATATCGGAACGACCCGAGTGTACCGGAACTCAAAGCGACCTATGACGAGATCAGAGACGTGATCGCGGAACTGCTGGCCGAACGCGACACGACATAGATATCAGATGAGGCCGCGCATCGTACCCGGTTCTTACCCGACTTCCCAGCTGTCTTCCGTATACAGAAGCGAGCGGAGAGTCTCGGGCTCCCTGCCCGCTTTCGCCGACTCCACCTGCTGATCGACGAGGCTTTCATAGGTCGCGCGTTCCACGGCACGGAACACGCCGATCGCGACGGGAAACTCCGGATAGTCCATGCGCCCGAGCAGGAACGGCGAATGAAGAGTAGAACGTTCGTCGTGTACGAAAAGCTCGGACTCCTCCACGCCGGCGCCCACGGTCACGACCTCGAGCGACTGCCCGGTCCACCTGATCCCTTTTTCGTTCTGCGCGCCGAAACGGAGCGGACGCCCGTGTTCGATCTCGATCATGCGATCGCCCTTGACGTCTTTCCCTTTGAAGTACTCGAACGCTTTGTCGTTGAAAATATTGCAGTTCTGGAAGATCTCGACGAAGGCCGATCCCTTGTGCGC
>JABDJQ010000743.1 GCA_013002425.1 Gemmatimonadota bacterium | reverse complement strand
CGCCACGACCGCCGCGTCGGCCGACAAGATGGAGCTGCTCTTTCGCGCGTTCTGGGGGCAGCCCCTGCTCGTGCGGCACAGGATGACGGACCTCGCGAACGGGTTCGAGAATCTATCGCAGTGGGCCACTTTCATCAATTCACTCGGCGAAGTGCGATGGATGCCGATCGAAGATCTGTCGCAGGCGAACTATCAGCGGGGGATCCGGCGCGACACGCTCCTGATTCGCATGTTCGGGCGCAAGGCGCGCGTACACGTTCCCACGACGACGTCGCACCTCGACCTGCAGCTGCCGATCGCGCAGGGAGGATGGCAATCCGCGTTCGTGCAGGCGGGCGACGAGACGTTCGATCTCGTGAGCGGTGACCGGCGCGGCCTCTCCGCACGCGTGGAGATCGCGAAGGGGAGCGAACTCACTCTCGCTCCGTGCGACGACGAGGCGCTCGACCCTGCGGCCGTCATGACGCCGAAGCAGGACCCTCTCGGCGTCGTGCACGCTCTCTGGCGGTCGCTTTGCGAACGCGTGCGGCTCTTTTTGCCCTTCCCGTAGGCATTTCTTTCCACTACGCTTTTACGAGCAACCTGACCTTTCTTGAGTGTCGCGGCGCGGCGCCGGGGGGATTCATGTCCGTGGCCGTACGACTGTTCGAGTCCTGATCTCCATGCGCATTCTCTTTCTTCGCAATTCGTTCGAGGCCGGCGGTTACGAAACGTTGATCCTCGCGGTGTTTCGCGCGCTCGTGAACGACGGCGCCACGATCGAAACCGTATGCCTCGAGGAGCCTGGGACGCTCGCGCCCGCGCTCGACGAGATCGGCATCCCCGTGCACACGTGCCCGTTCAAGGGCCCTCTCGACTTCTGGGCCGCGGGCCGCATCAGGAAGAAGCTGCAGAGCGGGCCGTTCGATCTCGTCTTTCTCGAAGCCGGGCGGAACGTGCTTCTTGCGGGCGAGTATCTCCACGGCAAACTCGGGCGGCCGATGCGGATCGCGTCGATCGAGGCGTCCGTCGATCCGTCCGCCGGGGAAGAGGGGCTCTTTCACGCGCGCGGGCATCGCCGGCTTCTGAAGCGCGCCGACCTCATGATCGCGTGCGCGGAAACGCAGGCGCGCGATCTCGTGCGGCGGCAAAAGCTGAACCCGAGTCTGCTGAAAACGATCGTGAACGGCGTCGATCACGAAAAGTACCGGCCGGTGCCGCGCGATCAGATCACGCCGTTCCCGAACGGCCCACAGCCGGGCGAGCGTTCGATCTGCATGGTCGGGTCCCTCTACGAAGAGAAGGGGCATCGCTTCTTTGTCGAGGCGGCGCGCGAGACATTGCGCGAAGTGCCCGACGCGCGCTTCTACATCATCGGCGAAGGGCCGGCGCGCGAAGCGATTCTCGCGCAGATCCGCGACGCCGGGCTCGAAGAGCGCATCGTGCTGCTCGGCGTGCGCGACGACCTGGCGGATATTCTGCCGCACTTCAACGCGATCGCGCTCACGTCGCTTCGCGAAACGCTGGCCCTGGCGCCGATCGAAGGGATGGCGTGCGGGCTCCCCGCGATCTGCACCGATGTCGGCAGCGTGCGCGACCTCGTGGTCGACGGCGAAACAGGATTCGTCGTACCGCCCGCGGATGTAAACGCGATTGCGGCCGCGTTCTCGCGCATGCTCTCGAACGTGGAATTGCGGGCGCGCATGGCCGCGGCTTCGCGCAAGCGCGTCGAGGAGAAGTTCACGCAGGAACGCGCGGTGCGGGAGTACGTCTCGACGTTCCGGCGGTACGCCGGGGAACCCGATCCGGCGGTGGAGGGTGCTGGCTGAGATGTGCGGACTCACCGGAATCTACCATTATAAGGAAACGGAACGCGCGATCGACGAAGCCGTCCTTCGCGCGGCCACGTCCGTCGTAAGCTATCGCGGCCCCGACGACGCCGGCTATTTCGTCGCGGGCCCCGTCGGGCTCGGCCATCGCAGGCTCTCGATCATCGACCTGAACACCGGCGACCAGCCCATTCGTGACGAACGCGGCAACACGCTGATCTTCAACGGCGAAATCTACAACTACATCGAACTGCGTGAAGTGCTCCGCACGCTCGGCCACACGTTCAAGACCGAGAGCGACACCGAAGTGGTGCTCGCCGCGTACCGTCAATGGGGCACCGACTGCCAGAAGCATCTGAACGGCATGTGGGCGTTCGCGCTCTGGGATCCGAACGAACGCGCGCTCTTCGTTTCGCGCGACCGCATCGGTGAAAAGCCGCTCTACTACAGCACGCACGGCGACCGCTTCGTCTTCGGCAGCGAGATCAAATGCCTGCTCGAAGCCGGCGTTCCCGGCGACGCGGATCTTTCGTTTCTCGAAGTCTATCTCTGTCTCAGTTACGTACCCGCGCCGCACACGTTCTTCAAGCACGTGCG
>JABDJQ010000730.1 GCA_013002425.1 Gemmatimonadota bacterium | reverse complement strand
TCCGCATACGGATAGTGCGAGTGCCCCATGAAACCGTGCTCCTGAAAACCGTCACCGTGATCGGACGTCACGACGATACACGTCGAATCGTAGAGGCCCGCATCACGCAACTGTTCGAAGAGCTTTCCGAGCACCGAATCGACGAGCTTGATCTGACCGTCGTAAAGACTGCGGATCTTCTCCATTTCGTGCGTCTCGAATGCGAACTCCCCGAGCCTCGTCATTCTGACGTGCTTGCGCCACTCCTCGACAGGCACGCGATCGTATATGGAGAAAGCGTCAGGCCGGTACAGCTTGTTCCACGGCGCGGGCGGCTTGTACGGACCATGCACGTCGATGATGTGCAGGTAGGCGAAGAACGGATACCGCCTGCCCCGCGGGAACCACCGCATGAAGCGATCGTAAATCGTGTTCACGGAGCCCGCGTTCTCCGTAAACGACGCGAAACCCTGATCGTAACGCGACAGCTTCGTGACATGCCCGTTCTGCACCCAGGCGACGGTCATGTAACCGGCATCGCGAAACGCCTCCGCCATCGTCTCCTCTTCTTCCCGAATGCGCTGCGTGACATACCCCTCACGATCTTCGCGATTCCCCATGTAGACACCGTGCGCGTAGACGTCCTTCCCCGTGAACAGCGAGGCGATGCTCGACTTCGTCGAGGTTGCCGGCGTCACGACATCCTGATAGAGAATGCCTTCCCGTGCGAGACGGTCGAGAGAGGGGGACGGTGAAGCCGGATTGCCGTAACAGCCGAGGCGGTCGGCGCGGAGCGTGTCGATCAGCACGAAGAGGACGGGAACCGGGGGCGCGGCTGCGCGGAGTACGCCGGCGCACACGGGAACGGCCGCGATCAGAAGGAGCGGCCAGTAGCGAAGCGCCGAAGGCATCGCGCCGGGCGGATTCGCGCGAAACGAAGTGAACCAGCGGCCGAGAAACGACCAGAAGTAGACCATGGCGCCGAGCATCAGGAGATTGCCCACGATGCTGGCCGGTTCGGTGATCCCCGGCAGAAGACGGCGGTTCACCTCATACCCGGCTACGGAATAGATCGGGGCGAGCGCGGCCGCCGTACCGAGCGCGGTAGCCGGCACGTCTTTGAGGCCGAGCGAGCGAGCCATGCCGCGAAACAGCAGGCTCGCGAGGAGGAAGAGAAGCGTGAGGCCGGCGGCGAGCAGGAGCCCGCGCTGGAGTTCGTCGAATACGGGCAGCCAGAGGCCCGCGCGGAGTTCGCTCCCCGCGCGCAGCGCTCCGAGAAGGAGCCCGAGCGCGAGCGTGAACGGAAGCGCGCGGACGATCGTATGGGCGATCCAGCGGGTCAGCATGCGCGCATTCTAACACGTCGTACGCGGCGCGGTATCATGCCCGCGCGCCGAACCGCTTTTTCGCGCGCTCACGCGCTTTCGCCGCCTCTTCCTCGCGATCCTTCGGCGCCGCATTCGTTTCGAGCGAGTCGAGAAGCCCTTCGACGATCCGGGCCACGTCTTCGACCGCACGCGCGAACGGCTCCTCGTTCACCTGCGACGGTTTCGTGAAGCCGCTCACCTTGCGCACGAACTGAAGCGAAGCCGCCTCGATTTCGGCGCGCGTCGCGGGGGGCTCGAAGTTGAACAACGTACGAATGTTCCTGCACATGATGGACCTCCTTTACTGCGGTTCCGCCGTGGCGAGTTCGGGAATCGAGAGCGCGTCCGCGCCCGCGGAGACTCCCGTGACGATCCGCCTGTGATAGTCGATCTGCCCGAGATGAAACGACAGGTGGCTCGCGAGATGGAGCAGGAAGTCGTCGACGCGAAACCTCACCCCCGCGATCGCTACCGGGTACATCGCGGCCAGGTCGGCGTCGGTCAGGCCCGCCAGCGTCTCTTCCACTTCGCGCGCCGTCACGTCGATCTCGGCCAGAATTTCGCTTCGCGCGACACCACGCGCCGCGAACTCGGCGTCGCGATCGCGTACGTATCCCGTATCGCCG
>JABDJQ010000724.1 GCA_013002425.1 Gemmatimonadota bacterium | reverse complement strand
ACGTCGTACGGGCGGAACTTGATGTCGCGCCAGCTGCCGTCCGCAAGCATTTCCGGTTCGAGCTGATTGCGTTCGCGCTTCGCTTCGATGCCGTCCGCGACGACGGCGCTTCCCGCGTCCGTGAGCGCGTATGTCCGCTCCGTCCGCTCGCGCGCTTTCACGAAGCCGCGCGACTTGAGCTCCGAAACGGTGGGCCCGAGTTTCCTGCTCTCGCCGGGGGAGAGGCGAAGCTTCCCGTCCGACTGTTGCACTCTCCATAAAAGGGCGACGTCGTCGAACGACTCCTGCCCCGGCACCTCCGTGACGAGGGGGGCGAGGTCGCCGGTCCCCTTTTCTTTCTTTGCCAGCCCCTTCGAGAACAGGAAGCGGAGCGATTTGCCCACTTCGGTCGGGGGGGCGCCCAGTTTTCCGGCGATCGCGGGAAGGCCGAGGGGGCCGTGCTCGATCAGAATGCGCGTAATGGCGAATTCGGGGAAGTCACCCGCCTGGAGCTGCGCGCTGCCGGCTTCTTCGAGCGTCAGTTCGACGAACGGAGTCTCGACGACCGCGACCCAGCCGGCTTCGGCAAGTTCGACCGCGGCGGCCGAAAGCAGCGACTGATCGGATCCCGACTTCTCGGCCAGGTCGGGCAGAAGCGCGGGCCCTGACGAGCCGGCGAGGACCGTCAGCAGGGCGTATTGATTCTGTGGCAGATCACGTGGCATGGTGCATTGTTTCCTTCGAGTGACTCTTCGACGCCGGCAATCCTACCACAGGAAAAGTGCGGAATCAGGCCAGGAAATACAGCAATCGGCCGCATGTCGGACAGGGGACAACGTCCTCGTTCGTCTTCGTCTGCGCGAGGTCCGTATGAAGCCGCTGGAAGCAGCCGTAACAGACGCCGTCGACGACGCGGGCAACCACTTTTCCGTAGCGCTGGCGTATTTTGTCGTAGCGGTTCAGCATCGCTTCGCTGCACTTCGCGCGCATCTCTTCGCGCGCCTTCACGAGCTGTTCGCGCGCATCGACATCGAATCCCATCTCGCGATACTTCTCGTCCGAGCCCTTCGCGAGATCGTCTATCATGATGTCGATGTCGTTCAGCAGAACGAGGTACTCCAGATTCTTCTGCATCGCGTGGCCCTCAGGTTCCCAGTTCGTCGATCAGGTTCAGAAGCGCGGCTTTCGAATCGCATGCGGCCAGCGCTTCACGGTTCTTTTCCGCCTTCACGATCTGAACGACCTTGGCAAGGATCGGATGATAGAGGTTCGAGGGATCGACAGGCGGGGAGGCCACCAGGAAGAAGTGCTTCACTTTCTTGCCGTCCACCGCGCCGAACTCGACGCCCGCTTTCGAGCGGCCGTACGCCAGGCGAATGCTCGGAAAGATCGTCGCGCGCAGGTGCGGAATCGCGATTTCCATTCCGATGCCCGTCGATCCGAGCGACTCGCGCGTCTTCGCCAGTTCGAATGCGATGCCTCTTGCTTCCGGCGTCTCGCAGACGAGCGACACCAGTTCGTCGAGCACGCCGTCCTTCTTTTTCGCTTTGAGGTTGAGTTCGATCGCGGCCGGATCGAGGTAGTCGGACAGAGTCATATCAGGCATGGGCTGACCTTCTTTCTATATAGATAGAACACATTGACGGTAGACCGATCCAGGGCGTCGCGCAACCTCCAATTCGACCCACAGCCCCGCCTTTCCAGCCAGAGTGGAAGCGACTCCGGTGGATGTCCGCGGGGGAGGCCGGAGCGAGCCTAAGCCGTTGACCCCGCGGGAGGGGGTTCGGTACTTTCGGGTCATGGATCGATTGCAACAGGAGGATCAGAGTTGGACTCGAGCAAACTGACGAAGGAGAAGCGCAAAGCGCTCCGCAAGGCTTCCGTCGAGATCGTGAAGGGGCGGAACGACGAGACGATTCTCGATGCCGCCCGCGAACTCGCGGATCTCGCGGTGCCGAAGAAGAAGGAAGAGCCGGGGCGCACCGGCCTCCGCGTTTCCAAGGAATACATCACCGAAATCGCCATGTCCGTCCGCAAAACGATGCGGAACAAAGAGCGCATGCGCCTGCTCGTCACCGCGCTCTGGAGCGCCGGCCACGACGAGGCGCGTCTTCTCGGCGCGCTGATCCTCGCCCCGAGCCTCGTCGCCCGGGACGAAGAGACCGAGACCGCCAACATCGCCTACGTGCGCGAACTGCTCCTCCAGACCAAGAACCAGCTCGTGCTCGATGCCCTGGCCGAGGCCGTCAGCGACGAAGTCGAAGCCGGCCGCGGCTCCAGCTGGATGGACTCGATGAACGCCTGGGCGAAAGAGTCCGAGATCCGCCTCCAGACCTTCGGCCTCTCGATGTACGGCCACCTCTTCTCCCGCGGCCTCTCGCCCGAGAAACTGTTCGACGCGTTCCAGCTCGCCAAGCGACTGCTCCCGACCGAGGATCCGGAGGTCGCGAAGGCGATCGTTTCGATGCTCGTTTCGTGCCTGAAGAAACACGAGCCGGCCGTCGTCCGCTTCCTCGCCAAGGTCGAACACGAAGAGGGGGAGACCGCCGAGTTCGTCTGGGAAGAGATCAGCGGGCGACTCGATGCGGCCCAGGAAGCGCAGCCGGATGCGGAGCTCGTAACCTGATCATCGATAAACGGTTCAGGCGAAGTGATCACGTGAAATCGAGGCAGGTTGGCGTTGCCCTCGACCTTCGCGCAGCGAACAAGACCGGCTTCTCCTCATCCCTCGCCCTGGCCGACCGCCTTTGGTGAGAGAGGCGGAGGGGGGGCGTCTTC
>JABDJQ010000722.1 GCA_013002425.1 Gemmatimonadota bacterium | reverse complement strand
ATCCTCTGTGTGGATGACGAACCGAACGTTCTGCAGGGGCTGCGCAGGCACCTCGGCATGCACTTCGACGTCACGACGGCCGAGAGCGGCGAAGAGGCGCTGAAGATCATGCAGACCGACGGGCCGTTCCCGGTGATCGTCTCCGACATGCGCATGCCCGGCATGAACGGCGCCGAGCTGTTCGAGTGCGTTCTCGAAGCGGCGCCGGATACGATCAAGATCATGCTTACGGGACACGCCGACCTCGACGCCGCGATTTCCGTCGTAAACGAAGGCCGCGTGTTTCGCTTTCTGCTGAAGCCGTGCCCGCAGGAGACGCTGCGCGGCGCCCTCGAAGACGCCTTCGAGCACTATCGCCTGCGGAACGCCGAACGCGAACTGCTCGAAAAGACGTTGCAGGGAAGCATCAAGGTGCTTTCGGACATGATGGCCCTCGTGCAGCCGGAACTGTTCGGTCGCGCGAACCGGCTGCAGGGACACGTGCGCGCCATTCTCCGGGAAATGGGAGAAGAGAGTACGTGGGCGGAAGAGATCGCCGCTTCGCTCTCGCAGATCGGATGCGTCTCGCTGCCGCTCGAAGTCACGAGAAAACTGTACTACGCGGAGAGCATGACGGAGGAAGAAGAGCAGCAGGTCGCGCGGCTGCCGGAAACGACCGACGGACTGCTTGCCAACATTCCCAGGCTGGAGCCGGTCCGGCAGATATTGAAGGAGTGCGCCGGCCTGTTCGAAGCCGGCAAGGGTCACGATTCCGATGGCGCGGGCGACGTGACGACCGGAGCGCTCGTGTTGAAACTGGCGTGGGACTTCGACGTGTTCGAGACGAAGCTTCGTGACCCGCGCGCCGCCCTCGACGGAATTCGCGAGACGGAGCTTCACGCGCGCGAACATGTCGAAGCGCTTTCGACCGTGGTCGAAGGACGCAAGTCTCAAATCGAATCGATGACGCTCGACCAGCTGGAAACCGGCCTGATGCTTCACGAGGATCTGCTTGCCGACAACGGACTGCTGCTGATCGCCCGCGGGCAGGAGATTACGGAGAGCGTTCTGTCGCGTATTCAGGGCTACGCGAAAAGGCACGGCGTGCGGGAACCGATTCTCACCGTTCTTCCGCACGGCGCCGCGGCCGTCCACTAGCCTCCCGATCGCACGATCGCGAACCGCCGGCGCGAAAGCCCGGCACTCAGATCTCCCAGAGTCCGTGCTGGATGCCGCCATGGATGTAAATCGCGAACTTGCCGTGTCCCGGGATTTCCATCGGCGGATGCGCGATTTCGCCACCGGCCGCCGCCGCCGCCTCGGCCGCCTTTTCGATGTCGTCGACGAGCAGATACGGTCGCACGATCGGTGTCTCGCTCTCGGCCATCGGCGCGCGTACTCCGATCATGCCGCCGCCCGCGAGTTTCGCGGTGCGCGCGTTTCCGAGACCGGCTTCCGGTTTGCCGAACTTCACGTCGTGCAGCTTCGCGCATGCCGCGCAAACGGCATCGACGTCGGGTGTCACGATTTCGAGATATTGAACCTGCATTGATTCGCTCCTTTCGATCCGGGTTACTACTCTTGAAACAGTTTGGTCACGCTGATCTCGTGCGCGCTCGCGTTCTCCGCGCTCGCGCACGGTCGGTCGGGCCGGTTGGTCAGCCACCAGCTTTTCGCCATTTCCTGCGTCCATATTCCGGAGACTGCGGCTTCCGCTAGCCGGCGGGCGAGTGCCGCTGCCCCGGCCGGCCTGTCTTCCGGACGTTTGGCGAGACAGTCCAGCACGATCCCGTCGAGCGCTTCGGGGATCTCGAGTTC
>JABDJQ010000691.1 GCA_013002425.1 Gemmatimonadota bacterium | reverse complement strand
CCGTCGTATGCGATCGCCTCGACCGCTTCGGCCGGAGGGGAGGGCCACGATGTGACCGGATCCAGGTATGTCGGGACGTAGAAGAGCGCGCCGCCCTCCCCGTCCGAGAGGATCGCGGCGGGCCAGTCGCCGACCATCAGCGTGGCGCCCCGGAGCGCATCGAAAGAGGCGCCTTCGAGCCGCACGATACTGCCTGGTACAGCCTCGGCAGGGTCGAGCCGGTACACGAGTTCCCTCTCCTGCGGATCCGTGACGGTATCGCCGCCACCGCCGCAGGCCGCGAACAGGGCCATCATGGCAATCAGCGCCGTGACTCCCGCTCGCTCGATCAATCGGGGGCGTGCGGCTACTTCGGCTCCGGTCTCGCGTGTCATGTATGTATCTCCCGTCGCAATGGGTGTTGCATTCTGATTCGGCTGCAACGGGTATTTGAGGATTGCGCGCGATCTCCCTCTCGGAGCGCCCGACCGCGTCGCGTCGCAATCCCGGGGGCGGGTTGCGGATTACCCTCGGGTCCATAGGTGAATTGGCTTATCCGGATTCGGACTCTCCCGGTACAGGTCCGAGACTCTCGCTTCTATTGTCAATTTCGGATAGCTGTGTATCGACGTGAATGATCCGCCGCAGGCCGGAGTTTCATTCAGAAAGGAGATGCCGTCATGAAAGACCGATTCATCGCATGTCCGAATTGCCACACGGAATTCGAATTGTCCGATGTTCTCACCGGAAAGGTCGATGAGATGGTCGCCGCGCAGCTCGGTGAGAAACTGGCTGACGCGGAGAAGAGAGCGGCAGAAAAACTGGAGCGTCAGTACGCCGGGAAACTTCGCGGTCTCGAAGAGACGTTGAAGGAGCAGGACGAGAAGATCGAGGAACAGCGCAAACGGGAACGCGAGCTGCGCAAACAGAAACGCGATCTCGAAGCAGCCCGGGAAGAGCTCGATCTCGAGATCGAACGGAGACTCGAGAAAGAGCGGGAGAAACTGCTTGAAGAAGCCGCCGGCAGACTCGAGGCGAAACACGCCGATCGCTTCAAGGCACTGCAGGATGGGTTCGAAAAGAGAGGCGCGGAACTGAACAAACTGCGCGAGCAGGAAGTCGAGCTTCGGAAGGAACGGGTTGCACTGCAGGAAGCCAGAGAGAAGGTGGAACTCGAAGTCGCCCGAACGCTGGACGAGGAGCGCGCAAAGATTGCGGAACAAGCGGCGAAGAAGGTCGGCGAAGAGCACCGACTGAAGGATCTCGAGAAAGACAAGAAGATCAGCGATCTCCGCGTTGCCCTGGAGGACATGAAACGCAAGGCGGAACAGGGTTCCATGGAAACGCAGGGCGAGGTTCTCGAACTCGATTTCGAAGAGAAGCTGAAGCACTTCTTCCTGCACGATGAAATCAAACCCGTTCCCAGGGGCATCCGCGGAGCGGACCTCGTGCAGACGGTGCGCGCGGCGAATGGCGATGAATGCGGAATCCTGCTCTGGGAAACGAAGAATACGAAAGCGTGGAGTCCCCAGTGGATTCCGAAGCTCAAGGCCGACATGGTGGAGATCCGCGCCGGTCTCGCGATCCTGACCTCGGTCGTTCTTCCCGCCGAGATCGAACGATTCGGTTCCATGGGCGGTGTCTGGGTGAGCGATCCGGAGTCGGCGATCCCCCTCGCGGCCGCGCTCCGCGAACAGCTCATCGCCGTCGAGCGGGAACGAATCGCTTCCAAAGGGAAGGACGAAAAGACCGAGATGCTCTACCGCTATCTGAGCGGGAACGAGTTCCGGCAGAAGATCGAGGGAATCGTCGAGGCATTCCGGTCGATGCAGGACCAGATCAACCAGGAACGCCGTGTGATGGAAAAGCACTGGCGGAAACGCCAGAAGCAGGTCGATGTCGTGGTCAAGAACACGGCCGGCCTTTACGGAGACATGCAGGGGATCATCGGCAGCGACGTCCAGACGATTCCCGCGCTTGAACTGGAATCATGCGACCGCGAAGTGGAAGAGCTTCCGCTCGGCGCTTCCCCGGCCGCGCTGATTCACGAAGCTCCGAAAGAAGCGGATCCGATCGAAGGCGCTGTGCGGACGATCGCGACCAGAAGGAAGGCGGTTCGAAAAGAGCGCCCGCCGAAATTGGAGAATGAGGCCGAAACGCTCGATCTCGTGTACCGGTTGATTCGGGAACTGGAGGAGTGGCTGTCCAAAAAGAGGTTTACACATCACGAACTGGAACAGCACATCGAACCGGACATTCGCGATGAAATCATTGTGAACGCCAAGCGAGCGCGGGCGATCCTCACCGGTGCGATCGCCGGGCTTCTGACTCAGGGACGCATGATTCATCGAGAGGACGGCCGGTACGAACTGGTTGACTGAAAGAGGAGTCGAACCGCTCCGCCTCCGAATCGGGGTCGATGCCGGGATCTCCGGTCGGGTCATCCTTCCGTTTCACCTGCCGCGCCCTCTTTCGGCAGCGAGACGCGCAAGACGCCCAGCCCGATCAGGGCGGCGAGAATCGACCCGCCGAACACGCCGAGGCGCGTCGCGACCGCGTAGTCCGGCTGCGCGCCTTCGAACGCGAGCATGCCGATGAAGAGGCTCATCGTGAAACCGACGCCCGTCAGAATGCTGACGCCGAAGAGCGATCCCCAGGACGTGCCCGTCGGGAGATCCGCGACTTTTGTCACGACCGCGAGGGCCGAGAAACCGAAAACGCCGACAGTCTTGCCGATCAGGAGGCCGCCCGCGATTCCGAGCGTGACGGGTCCGAACAACACGTCGGCGCCGATCCCGCGAAAACTGACGCCCGAGTTCACGAAGGCGAACAGCGGCAGAATCAGGTAGGCGACATACGGGTGCAGCATGTGTTCGAGGTGTCGCAGGGGAGAATGGCCTTCGTCGTCCTCGGCGCGAAGCGGAATCGCGAAGCCGAGCGCCACGCCGGCGAGCGTGGCGTGGACCCCGGACTTCAGCACACAGACCCAGATCAACACTCCGACGAGCATGTACATTCCGAGATGTGTCACGCGAAGCCGATTCAGGATCGCGAGAACGACCATGCCGAGCACTCCGAGTACGAGGGCCGTAATCGAAAGCTTGCTCGTGTAGAAAAGGGCGATGATGATGATCGCGCCGAGATCGTCCACTACGGCGACCGCCGTCAGAAACACTTTGAGGGCAAGCGGCACGCGCGACCCGAGCAGCGAGAGAATGCCGAGCGAGAACGCGATATCGGTCGCGGCCGGAATCGCCCAGCCGGAACGCCCCACCGGATCTTCCTGCGTGAAGAAGAAGTAGATGAGCGCGGGGATCGCCACGCCGCCGACCGCTGCGATCGCGGGAAGCGTGACCTGCCTGCGATCGGAGAGTTCGCCGTCCATGATCTCGCGCTTGATCTCGAGCCCGACGAGGAGAAAGAAAACCGCCATGAGGCCGTCGTTTACGATCAGAAGAAAATTCTTGTTCAGTTCGAGCGCGCCGAGCCTGATCTCGATCGGGATATCGAGCAGGGCCTTGTAGAAACGGTCGATTCCGGGAACATTGGCGCAGATGAGCGCGGCGGCCGCCGCGATCATGAGCAGGATGCCGCTCGCGGACTGCAGTTTCAGAAAACGCTGGATTGCTTGAACCGGCATCAGTGCATTTCTCCTCAGCCCGCGGCGGGGGAATTGAAGAACTCGTTCTTAGCCGTGGTCACGAGTTCGAGCACGGCGGGGTGTTTGACTTTGCGTTCGACCGAAATCGCGTAGAAGCGCTCGCGGACTTCGGGGATTCTGCCGACGACGCGCACGCGATACTGTCTCATGATCTCGTCTTCGATCACGCTCGGCCCGACAAAGAGGCCGACGCCCGCCTGGCCGAATACTTTGAGCAGCGCGCTGTCTTCGAATTCGCCCGTGATGCGCGGACGAATGCCGCTGCGGTCGCACCATCCGTCGAAGGCGAGGCGAAGCGCCGTGTTCGTCGTGGGCAACAGAAACGGCGCGCCGTCGAGAGACCGCGGAAACTTCTTCGCGAACTTCGTCGCCTGTTTCCGTTCGCCGAAGATCGTGACGCCGCAGGAACCGATTTCGTGGTTGTATGCCTGCACTTTCACTCCGGGCGCGATCGGAGCGTCGGAGAGCACGAGATCGATGTCGTGCACGGCGAGACGGGCCAGCAGATCCGACGACTTGCCTTCGAAACATATGATCTGAACGCCGTCGCCGAGGCCGATCGCGGGCTCGAGCAGGCGATACGCGACGAGCTTCGGCACGACGTCCGTGACGCCCACGCGAAAGCGGACGGGACTCCCGACGGGCCGCCCCTGCACGGCGTCCTGCAGTTCCCGTCCGAGCGTGAAGATCTCCTCCGCGTAGCGATAGACGAGGCGCCCCGTTTCCGTAAGCTCGAGCTTGCGGCCCGCGCGCGAGAAGAGCTTCGCCCCGAGATCCTCCTCGAGGCGCTTCAGCTGCGCCGAGATCGTGGGCTGGGCCAGACGCAGCTTCCGGCCGGCGGCTGCGATCGTTCCTTCCCGGGCCACCGTCCAGAAGTAGAGCAGATGATGGTAGTTGAGCCATTCCATGGGCAGAGAATACTTAGTTAGAAGCGATGTGTCCATGTTTTATTATCTATTTTCCTATGATTTGGTTCCGGGCGATAATAGGAACAGGCAGGAAAAGAGAAGAAGCCCCTGGCAGGCGAAACAAAGGAGCCACGACATGCGGATTGCGACGGTCGATCCGTGCTGGTCAGGGA
>JABDJQ010000675.1 GCA_013002425.1 Gemmatimonadota bacterium | reverse complement strand
GCCTCGAGGTCGCGCTCGCCTGCGATCTGCGCATCGCGCGTGAGGGCGGGGGCAAGATCGGTCTCCCCGAAGTCAATCTCGGCGTGCTTCCGGGGACCGGCGGCACGCAGAGGCTCGCGCGTCTCGTCGGCAAGTCGAAGGCGATCGAACTCATGGCGCTCGGTTCGATGTTTTCGTTCGAAGAAGGCGCCTCGCTCGGGCTCATCAACAAAGTGCTGCCCTCCGAGAGCTTCCGGGACGACGCCATGGCATACGCGAAACAGTTCGTACCGCCGGCGAAGGCATCGAAGGCGGTGGGGCTCATCAAGCGCGCCGTCGTTTCAGGGATCGAAGTGCCGCTCGAATCGGGGCTGGCGCTCGAACGCGAACTGCAACAGCAGCTCTTCCAGAGCGAGGACTCCCGCGAGGGGCTTCTCGCTTACACGGAAAAGAGAAAACCGGAGTTTCGAGGACAATGAGAACCGATCTTTTTATCAACAACGAATGGCGGAACGCGTCGGACGGCGGCACGTTTCCCGTAACGAACCCCGCCACCGAAGAAGTGCTCTGCGAAGTCGCGAAAGCGACCGACACGGATGTCGACGCCGCGGTGCAGGCCGCGCGCGCGTGCTTCGATTCGAAAGAATGGAAGCGTCTTTCCGCGCGGAGGCGCGGGGCGATGCTCCTGAAGGCGGGCGACCTGCTCGAGGCGCGCATGAAGGAGTTCGCGAAGCTCGAGTCGCAGCACAACGGGAAGACGTTTTTCGAGGCGAAGATCGAAATCTCGATGACGGTATCTTCCCTGCGTTACTACGGCGGGCTCGCGGACAAGATCGAAGGGAAGACGGTGCCGGTCGAAGGGCCGTTTCTCGTCTACACGCGGCGTGAACCGCTCGGCGTGGTCGGCGCGATCGTGCCGTGGAACTTCCCGCTGAACCTCGCGAGCTGGAAGTTCGCTCCCGCACTCGCGGCCGGTTGCACGATCGTGTTGAAGCCCGCGACGGAAACTCCGCTCACGGCGCTTCTCTTCGGTGAGGTCATACAGGAAGCCGGGTTCCCGCCGGGCGCTTTCAACGTGATTTCGGGTGGCGGATCGACCGCCGGCATGTCACTCGTAAAACATCCGGGGGTCGATAAAATCGCATTCACGGGTTCGACGGAAGTCGGCCGCGTGATCATGAAAGAGGCCGCGAAAAGCAACAAACGCATTTCGCTCGAACTCGGCGGCAAGAGCCCGAACGTGATCTTCGCCGACGCCGATATCGAGTCGGCGATCCGCGGCGCCCAGACCGGCATCTTCTATGGTAAAGGCGAAGTGTGCGCGGCGGGTTCACGGCTGCTCGTCGAGAAGAGCGTGCACGACCAGGTCGTCGAGCAACTCGCGGCGCGGGCTGCGAAGCTCACGCCGGGCGACCCCCTCGCGAAAGAGACACGCATGGGCGCCGTCGTCTCGCAGTCGCAGCAGGAGAGCGTGATGAGCTACGTGGCGCGCGGCGTCGAAGAGGGCGCGAAGCTCGTGGCAGGCGGCAAGAGGGCGCAGGTCGACGGCAAGGGGTACTTCGTGGAAGCGACAGTCTTCGACAACGTCACGTCGGACATGACGATCGCGCGCGAAGAGATCTTCGGACCCGTTCTGTCGGTGCTCGCGTTCGACGACTTCGATCACGCCGCGCAGATCGCGAACGAAACGGTCTACGGACTGGCCGCCGGAATCTGGACGCGCGACATCGGAAAGGCGCACCGCCTGGCGCAGGAGATTCAAGCCGGTACGGTTTGGATCAACGCCTACAATTATTACGACACGGCCGCGCCGTTCGGCGGCTTCAAGGCGTCCGGCTTCGGGCGCGAGCTCGGGAGCGAAGCGATGGACGCCTATCTCGAAACGAAAACGGTCTGGGTGAACCTTGTCTGAGTCATTCCTGTACGAAGCGGTACGCACTCCGGTCGGCGCGCACGCGGGGGCGCTCGCGTCCGTTCGCCCCGACGATCTCGCGGCTCTGGCGATCAAGACCGCCGTGGAGCGCGCGGGAGCGAATCCGGCCGCGATCGACGATGTCATTCTGGGGTGTTCGAATCAGGCGGGCGAGGACAACAGAAACGTCGCGCGCATGGCGCTTCTGCTCGCGGGGCTTCCGATCGAAATTCCCGGCATGACCGTGAAT
>JABDJQ010000623.1 GCA_013002425.1 Gemmatimonadota bacterium | reverse complement strand
CGGCGAGACCGCTTCGAAGTGGTCGCGCTTCTTGTCGTCCCAGGTTCCCGGAATCGAGAATGTCTGGAACGGATGCGCGGGAAGAACCGGGATCGCGATCTTGTTCTGCAGCACGGTCGCGATGCCGTGCACGAGCGCGCCGCCGCCGCCGAGGTGCAGACGGCGGACCGGGCCCTGCCGCATCCGGAACTGGTTGATCTGCTGCATGGTCTCCACGGCGAGTTCATCGAGAGTATTGCGGAGCAGAGAAGGCAGAGTCGCCGTGCGGTCGCGCCATTCCGGCTTCACTTTGGAGAGCGAGATCTCGGCACGCTGCACCAGATCGGCCTCATGGCGATTCACGCCGCAGCGAAGCACGATCTCCTGCGCGAAGCTGGCGCAACCGACGGAAAGCGACCGGACGTGAAGGGGTGCTCCGCGGCGCTTCAGGACGAGCCAGCTTCCCGAAGCCCCCACGTCGAGGACACCCCAGCAATCGTCCGTATCGCGCTCTTTCGCGTGGATCAGGTGATTCACGGCGGCGAGGGGGGGCAGCTCCATGCGCCGGGGCTCGAGCCCTCCCGAAGCGAGCAACTCGACCGACCGCCCCCTCTCGGCGCGATCCGCTACGGCCGCCAGGATCGACAGCCGGCCCTTCTCACGGTCCTTGCCGAGAATCTGATAGTAGACGCCCCAGTCTTCGGTTCCCGCGAACGGAACGTGGCGCCGAATCTCGAACGGAAGGCTCGAGGCGAGGTCGGATTCCGAGGCGAGAGGAAGGTCGATCTGACGGATCTGCGTCTGACGACCCGGATACGCCACGTGAAGCTGTTTGCGGAAGCGACCGGCGAAGTCGCGGACCAGAGGACCGATGTCGCGCACCTGACCCGGCACGGAAACGGCGTAATCGAGTATCTGCGAGCGGGAACCGGCGATGCGAACCTTGAGGAGTTTGGCTGTCTCTCCTGTCCAGTCGAGGGCGACAACCGTACGGGGAAAACGAATCATTCCAGCGGCTCCGTCATTTCGGACACACTATCAGGAAACGCCCCGGTACAAAAAGAAAATGGCCGCCTTCCCGCCGTGATTCTAAGGGGGGTGAAGGTGCGGACGTCCACCCTCGCGCATTAGATCCGAACGGTCAAGCGGCTCATTCTATGCAGTGCGGCAATGGTCCAGCGAGTAAGGCGGGGAGTCCCGGGAGTCAGGGGGTGAACCGTGCGAGTCCGCTGCGCCCCCGGCACTTCGTCCCCGCCATTCCCGTAACACCATCCCAACCCATCCAAAACGGGCTACCAAACAGCCGTAATATCAATGTCTTACAGAATCAAACCCTGATAAATCAGGCTTTATCCGTCCCCCGGTCGAACGGCAATTCGTCAAAGGGATCGCGATAATAGAAACGGCTCACCCGGGTGTCAACCAGAAATTCCGAAGCGAATTCTCTGATCTCCCGTAAGGCGCCACCGGGCAACCGGTTCCGAGTGAAAAAAAATTCCGGGGGCTCCTCGCCACGTCGGCCGAAGCCCTTCAAAACGCCAATCGGGATGGCCCGAAGATCGACGATGCCCCGAGCCAACTGATGAGCCCAGTACATCTTAGAGCCTGATGCCCGATCTTTCCAGCATATTCGCGAAGGGCCTCGGAAGGCGGCTGTGGGGCTCTGCGGAGCGCCTGAAGCGCCACGGAGCAAATCCCGGCAGCCTACGATCGGACGATCACAATTCCATTGAAGCGCACGCAGTTGTCGTCCTGCGAGCTTTCACGGAGCCGGATCACGACGTCTTCGGCGCCGTTCGAGACCACACGGTACGTTTCTCCCTGGTAATTGACATCCGGGGGAATATCGATGCCGTCGCGCACGAGGCGCCCCTTCCCGAGCGCGTCATATACCATGATGTCGAACTCGTTCGGACGCGCCGCCACATGCCAGTCGACATGAAACGTGGTCACGTCGAAGTTTCCCGGAGGGAGTCCCGAGATCGAGATCGTGATCTCCGCCCCCTCGCCGCAGGCGCCGGCCATGTCGCGGATCACGTGCGGAAAAGACTGATGCGACGGCGGCACGTCCCGGTCGCGCCAGGAGAGGCCGGACGCCCTGATCGTGATGCCGCCCGAAGTGGCCTTCATATGATAAACCCCGTTCGATCCGTTCCCCGTCATCCCGGGGCTTGTCAGTCTCACGAATCCGGGCTGCGTCTCCTCGGGGGGAGATTCGTAGCCGTCTACATCGGCTCGAATGAGCGGCTCCGGCGGCCCCGGAATGTCGACCGGCTCCGGAGCGACCACCGGAACCGTATCGGCTTTCGGTAACGCTTCTTCCGTATCACTTTCTTCCGAGTGCTCCGCCACCCTGTCGGAGGTCGCTGGAGTTCCGGAAGAAAACGTGCGCCAGCCCCACACGGCCGCGAGCACGACCAGGAGCAGGACCGCCGCGCCCGCGATCCTGGTGTTGTTCGACTTCTGCGTTCTGGCGGTCACCGGTTCGGCCCCGCGCCTGCTTCCGCTTCCCCCCATTCTGTCCAGCGCCGCGGACCGATCGTACACTTCGGTTCCGAGCGTCGACTCGAGACGGTCGAGTGCGGAATCGTAGTCTGCCGTGAAATCGATGTACTGCACGCGACGCAGTCGGAAAGGGATCTCGCACTGCTGATAAAGAACCGGGATCACCGTGCGCTTTTCGTCCAGCGCGTAGCCCACTTCGTCCTGCACGTTCTGTGAAGCGACCGAATGAGGGGAAAGGATGATCAGGAGTGATTCGGACTCGACGAGCGCCTGCTGGATCGCATCGTCCCAGCGCGTTCCCGGCGCAATGTCGAGCTGGTCGATCCAGATGCGAACGCCGGCCGCCCGGAGATCCTTCGCCAGGCGAGAGGCGAACTCGGAATCCTTGCGCGAATAGCTGAAGAGGATGCGGTTCACCATACAGGATTACTCCGGGATGGGAGGCTCGCGCCGCAGCGGAAAATGGTACGCCCGGGAGGATTCGAACCTCCGACACCTGGCTCCGGAGGCCAGTGCTCTATCCACTGAGCTACGGGCGCACGAATGGAAGAAGTCGTGACGCGAGTCATGAATTGTAGGGCAAGCCCTCGGGAGGCACTACCCCTAACTGCACGCGATCGGCGTGATCACGACTTCTCGAGTTCGGCCACGGCCATGACGTCCTTGTCGCCGCGCCCCGAGAGATTGACGACGATGATCTCGCTCTTCTTCATTTTCGGAGCGACCTTCATCGCGTACGCGATCGCGTGGGCCGATTCGAGCGCGGGAACGAGCCCTTCGGTTCGTGAGAGATAATAGAATGCATTGAGCGCGTCCGGATCGCGCGTGTACGTGTACTCGACGCGATCGAGATCGCGCAGATTGCTGTGCTCGGGGCCGATCGCGGGGTAGTCGAGCCCGGCCGATACGGAGTGCGTTCCCGCGATCTGTCCCGCCTTGTCGTGAAGGATGTAGCTCTTCGTTCCCTGCAGAACGCCGACCGAACCGCCCGAGAATCGGGCCGCGTGATCACCGAGCGCCTTGCCGCGCCCCCCTCCTTCGACGCCGACCATGCGAACGGATTTGTCTCTCAGAAAGCGGTGAAAG
>JABDJQ010000621.1 GCA_013002425.1 Gemmatimonadota bacterium | reverse complement strand
GCTTACGCTCGAAGAACTGAAGACAGGCGCGTGGAACGCGGAACTCGTCGTACTTTCGGGCTGTGAAACGGCACTGGGGGAGAGCGCGCACGGAGAAGGCATGGTGGGTTTCGCGCGCGCTTTCCTGCGCGGCGGGGCGCGCGGAGTCGTGGCGTCGCTCTGGCAGGTCAGCGACGAATCGACGGCCGACCTGATGCACGCATTCTACGCGTCGATTCTGGACGGAAATCCGCCGCGGGAGGCGCTCCGCAATGCTAAAATGCAATGGATCACTTCACGAGAGGGGCGCGGACAGCCGTACTACTGGGCGCCCTTCATTTACATCGGAGAGTAATTGATGGATCTCGTACAGATTGCCGTTCTGCCGAACGATTCCGAAGCCCTGGTCATTCGTTCCCTGCTCGAGAGCAACGGCATTCATGTCGTGATGCGTTCCTCGCTCGTCCAGTCCGTGCATCCGATCACGGTCGACGGGGTCGGCAAAGTGCGCGTGCTCGTGCGGCCCGAGGACGAAGAGAAGGCGCGCGAGCTCCTCGATACAGGCTCACAGCCGAACATCGTCACTGAATAGCGGAAAGCGGAACCGCTCGATTTCGTCCACGAGCTTCGCCAGATCTTCCTTCCACCCCGGTCCCTTGTAATCGTGCTCTTCGATGTGCCGCCGGATCACGGGCACCTTCACCGTTTCGATCCATGAATCGTACTTCGGTTCGAGCAGCCGGACCATGCGCTCCACGCGTTCGTTGAACGCGCTTTCTTCCCGATTCGAAATGCGTTCGACGAGCAGATCGATCGGACCGTGCAGGTAGATGAGAACGTCGAGCGGGGGCGCGGCGCTCACGAGCTGACGGGCGACCTGCGTGTAGAGCCAGAAATCGGTTTCGTTCAGGAGCCCCTCTTCGTGCCAGTAGGGCGTGAAGATATGCACGTCTTCGTCGGGAACGCGATCGACCACGACCATGCGGTTCTGGTTCGCGCTGTCGATATCGAGAAGCTTGTTCGACAGAAACGCGAGTTCCGCCTGGAGCGCGGTCTCTTTGCGACCTGCTATGAAATCGGCGAAGTACGGGTTCGCGCTTTCTTTCTCGAGGATGAGCTCGCCGTCATAATGGCGCGCCACTTCTTTCGCGATCGTGGATTTCCCCGTGCCGCAATTGCCAGCAAATCCGATCAGCATTCGCAAGACTCCCTGGTTGAATCGCGTGTCATTGTATCCGCGAGTCCGCAAACGGGCAAGCCGCGCCGTTCCTCCCCCGTTCTGGTATAGTCGCGCGATGAGCTACGAAATCGACGAAAGCAGCCTGGAGAGGGCGCGGGCGCTGCACGCGTCGTCCGTCGTCCTCGATTCTCATGTCGACACGACCCAGTATCTCGGCCCGGGAAAGCGGGACCTCACGGTCCGGAACGAGACCGGGCACGTGGATATTCCGCGCCTCGTCGAGGGCGGAGTGAGCGCGGTCGTCTTCGCGGTCTACGGCGCCCGACCGGCACGGCCCGGCGCCGGGATCGCGCTCGTGCGCGAGCAGCTGCGTCTCATCGACGCGATGATCGAGACCCATGACGTTTTCGAAGCGGCGCGCACCGCAGACGAAGTGCGATCCGCGCGGGCCCGTGGCCGTATCGCGATTCTGAAAGCGATCGAAGGCGGCTATCTGCTCGAAGACGATCTCGACATGCTGCGCGAAGTGCGCGACGCCGGCGCGATCTACGTGACGCTGACCCACGCGTTTAACACGTCGTGGGGCGACTCGGCCGGTGTATACGAAACGCCGCCGCCCGAGCATGGCGGGCTCACGTCTCTCGGCCGCGAAGCGGTGGCCGCCATGAACGAACTCGGACTCATGGTCGATGTTTCGCACGTATCCGACGCCACGTTCCGGGACGTGCTCGAGGCGAGCGAGGCGCCCGTTCTCGCGACGCACTCTTCATGCCGCGCCGTGAACGAGCATCCGCGCAACCTGACGGATGACATGATGCGCGCCCTCGCGAAACAGGACGGCGTGGTGCAGCTCAACTTCTCCGCGCCGTTTCTCGACCCGGAGTTCCCGCATATCACGCCGGCCGAGTATCAGGCTCACTGGGAGTCCGGCTCGAACGAGCCGATCACCGATTATCGATCGCCTTTCGCACGCCTCGTCGAGCACTACCTGCACGCGATTGCGTGCGTGGGCGCCGGCGCGGTCGGAACCGGTTCGGACTTCGACGGCGTGGCCGCGCTTCCCGCGGGCATGGGCGACTGCTCCCGCCTGCCGTGGCTCACGGCGGCGCTGCTCGAGCGGGATATCGCCGAAGAGGATCTGCGATGGATACTGGGTGAGAACTTTCTACGCGTTATGACGGCGGTGCAAGCGCAAGGCTCGCCAGCGTAATTCCGGTCGCGACCGATACGTTCAACGAATCGACATCGCCCGCTCCCGGCACGCGGTACACCGCGTCGCACGACTCGAGCGTGAGGCGCCGGAGCCCGCTCTCTTCATTCCCGACGATCACGAGCCACGGGCGGTCCGGGGCCGCCTGCTGCAGCGACTCCTTCGCGTGCTCCGACGTTCCGAGCGCCCAGATGCCCGCCTCTTTCGCGCGTTCGATTGCGCGGCGCAGATTCGTTTCGATCGCGTGCGGCACCGCTTCGACACCGCCCGATGCGACGTCGTACACGGTAGACGTGAGCGAAGCCGAGCGGCGCTCGCTCAGCAGTACGCCGCGCACGCCGAAGTAGCCCGCCGTGCGAAAGATCGCGCCGACATTGTGCGGGTCCTGGACCTGATCGAGCGCGAGCCACAGCTGCGGACGGTCGTCGTCACGCGGAGCGGTCACGATCTCCTCCCAGGTCATCGCCCGGCGCGGACGGACGCGCGCTTCCGCGTGTTCGCCCGCGCTTTTTCTCGCGACCGTGACTCCGTGCTTCTCCGCCAGGTTCGCCACTTCGCGCCACGGCGTGCCGTCGACATTGCCCGGAAGGCGGAGCGAACGTACGTCACCCGGTCGCGAGCGGAGCGCCGCGGCCACGGAGTGAGGATTGGTCAGTGTGAGTTCCATGAGTAGTGTGCGAGAATGCGCGGACGGAGCGACTGCCCCGCCCGCGCGACATGCGCTCAGCCCATCGGGGCCGGCTGCAGGAGTCCGAGCGTCGCGCCCGTGGCGTCGGCGACCACGCTGAAACGTCCGACGCCGGGGACATCCGCAGGCGGGGCATAGACCGTGCCCCCCAGTTTCTCGACCCGCGCCGTGACGTCGTCGACGTCTTCGATGCCCACATAGGGCACCCATTGCGACGGTCCCTGTGCGTCCGGCGGTATCGCCATCATGCCCGCGCGGTTCACGCCGTCCGCCTGCATCACGTGATACATGCCCATTTCGCCCATGTCCATCGCCAGGCCCTTCCAGCCGAAAACGTTCGCGTAACACTCGAGCGAGGCGTCGATGTCGTTCGACACCAGCTCGAGCCAGTGGAACGTGTTGAACGGCGGCATCTTCTCCGGCGCGTCGTCCGCCGGCGCGGTCTCATGCTTGAACGGCGAGATCCACGCCCCCTCCGGTCCGCTGATTACTCCGAAACGGCCCACCCCGGGCATGTCCATCGGCTCGACGCCGACCTTTCCCCCGGTCTTCACGGCGGCCTTGATCGCGGCGTCGACATCACCGACTCCGACATACGCGATCCAGTGCGACGGAAGTCCGCTCTTTTCGTCCAGCGGCATGTATCCGCCGAGGTCCGTGCTGCCCGAGCGGATCATGTTGTACTTGCCCGCTTCGCCCATGTCCGTAACGTTGCACTCCCAGCCGAGCAGCTTCTTGTAGAAATCCTTCGACTTTTCGACATCCGTCGTCATCAGGTCGTGCCAGATTACTTTTCCCTGTTCTGCCATCAAGAAACCTCCTGTACCTGGGTATGAAGCATCGCGTGCGGGGTGAGGTGAATCATACCGGAATTCCGGCAACGGCGCAAAAGGGGGCAGGCGTTCGCTCGCGCGACCGTTTGAACGGATTCCCCCCGCACCGGTCGCGCCGACACCGTCGACACCGTCGCACGAGCCGTGAGCACGCACGGGCGGGGCCTGTGCGCGGCGAAGCAAGACCAACCTTGAGCCGGCCGCCTTCCGCGCACCGGCGTCTACCCGTTTGACGGCAACAGAAGTGAACTGCCACGCCACCGGCCCGCTCCCCACGCAAGGGCGGACGGCCAGGGATTGCGAGACCGCGCACAGGTCCCGTCCGTGCGGGAGCACAGGTCGTCCTGTCCGTGCGGGACTCGCGTCAATCGTTCGTGACGACCCGCTCCTGCAGCAGCCGCGCCTCTTCCGAGTCCGTGACATCGCTGTGGCACGACGCCTTCCTGCCCTCGGCGGCGCCGACCGCGCGTTTCGTCTTCGAAGCCAGATGATGGATCTCGTCCGGCGAGAGCACGCCGCGCGACTGCAGGATCGCCTTCTGGTCGTCGCTCAATGCGTCCGTGAGCTTCGGCTTGTCCCACGCGTACTCGGGATCCTTGCCGGAGGCGAAGTCGACGATCTCCTTGCTGATGCGGACCGAGCACCAGTCGTGGCCGCACATGGCGCAGAAGTCCGTGTCGACGTCGAGGTCTTCGTCGTGCAGCGCACGCGCCAGATCGGGATCGAAGCTGAGTTCGAAATGGCGTTCCCAGTTCAGCGCCGCGCGCGCTTTCGTCAACTCGTCGTCGCGATCGCGCGCTCCCGGAATCCCCAGCGCGACGTCCGCCGAATGAGCCGCGATCTTGTACGCGACGCACCCCTGCTTGACGTCGTCCTTCTTGGGAAGTCCGAGATGCTCCTTCGGCGTAACGTAGCAGAGCATCGAAGCGCCGTGCCAGGCGGCGGCCGTAGCGCCGATGCAACTCGTGATGTGGTCGTAACCCGGGAAGATGTCCGTCACGAGCGGCCCGAGTACATAGAACGGGGCGCCGTGACAGCGCGCGCGCTGGATCTTCATGTTGTATTCGATCTGGTCGAACGGCACGTGGCCGGGCCCTTCGACCATGACCTGCACGCCCTTCGCCCACGCGCGCTCGGTCAGCTCACCGAGCGTGTCGAGTTCGCGCAGCTGCGCTTCGTCTGTGGCGTCGGCCAGTCCGCCGGGACGCAGCCCGTCGCCGAGCGAGAAGGACACGTCGTATTCCCGCATGATGTCGCAGATGTCGTCGAACAGGTCGTACATCGGGTTGTCTTTGCCGTGCGTGATCATCCATTTCGCGAGAATCGAACCGCCGCGCGAAACGATCCCGATCAGTCGATCCTTGACGGATGAAAGATGCTCGCGCCGCACGCCGGCATGAATCGTGAAGTAATCGACGCCCTGCTTCGCCTGATGTTCGAGCGTTTCGAGGATGATGTCGTAAGTAAGATCTTCGATGCGACGTCCGAGAATCATCGAGTAGATCGGCACCGTCCCGATCGGCAGCGTCGAGGCGCGAATGATCGCCTCGCGACACGCGTCGAGATCACCCCCGGTCGACAGGTCCATGACGGTATCGGAGCCCCAGCGGGTCGCCCACGCGAGCTTCTCCACCTCTTCATCGGTTCCCGAACTGACGGGCGAGGCGCCCATGTTCGCGTTGACCTTCGTCTTCGTGGCGCGTCCGATCGCCATCGGGTCGAGCCTGTAGCCGAGATGAACCGTATTCGCGGGGATGATGAGCCGCCCGGCGGCCACTTCGTCGCGCACCTGCTCGGGCGTAAGATGCGGCTCGCGCTCGGCGACCCGTATCATCTGCGCCGTCACGATGCCGTGGCGCGCCTTCTCGAGCTGCGTGATCGCGTGGCCGGCGTCGCGCGGAGCGGGATTGAAATCCCACGCGGTCTTGTCGCTCGGCGCGGGCATGCCGGGTGTATCGGGGGAAGAGAACGTGAGAGGGCCGCCGATATCGGGCTTCCGTGCGAAGCTGCCGGGCGTGGTGCCTTCCTTGTTCGTGGACGGATTGTTCGCTCCGTGGAGCGGAAGATCGAATGAATAGGACATGGTCGGAGCCTTTCCTTCTCGAAAGGGCTCGGCCGCGCGTTCCCTACGCCGGTCCGAACCGGATCAGGTTCAACGGGTTCCTCTCAGCGAAAGCGCATTCCCGACACAGCGCGACCGGGCCGGAAAACACGCGTTCGCGCCCCGCGCGAATCAGGCTCGAACATAGCATGGAGCGCCCGATTTGAAAACGAAAACGGGGAGCGGATCGTGCCCGCGGGACCCCGCGACCGGGCACGAAAAAGGGGCGGGGTTGCCCCCGCCCCGGTCGCATCTTATTCGAAATCCCGACTAGTCGTAGTACTCCTGGCCGAGATGCGTGATCAGGTCTTCGCCCTTCATGTCGCGCAGCGTGTTCTTCAGCTTCATGAGCTGGATGAACAGATCATGCTCCGGGTAGAGCCCCTCCGCGTGCTGCGGCGCCTTGAAGTAGAACGACAGCCACTCCTGAATGCCCCGCTTGCCGGTCCGGCTCGCGAGATCCATGAACAGCGCGAGATCGAGAACGAGAGGCGCGGCCAGGATCGAGTCGCGACAGAGGAAGT
>JABDJQ010000606.1 GCA_013002425.1 Gemmatimonadota bacterium | reverse complement strand
CTGCGGGGCCACGCTCGGATCGCTGACCGGCGCGGTCAGCAGCACGGCAACGACATCGTCCCCGTCGCCGTCGGTATCCTCGTCCATCACCCATCGCACATGAACTCCGGGCGCGACTTCGGCCGTCAGCGGAATCGTCGTGAAACGCGGCGCCGCAAGGACGCTCGGCATATTCGCGACGACCACGCGGCTCAGCCCCGCGCCCGCGATCGCGTCGCTGATGGCGACGAAGTCCGCTTCGAACGAGGCGAGCGGCGTAACATTCACACCGATTTCAGGATTACCCGCGGTCGCACCCGCGAGGATGTCGTTCGCGCCGATCCAGAGCAGCAGAAACGTCGGGCGAAGCGCGAGCATCTGATCGAGCTGCGTAAGCCCGCCCGGCGGAAGCCCCACACCGGGCGCACGCGGATCGGCGTTCCGAAGCACGAGATTGAAGAACGGATTCCCGAGACCGGCCGACGTGGTCGCATCGATCGCATTCAGAATATCCGTCGTCAGAGCCCCCGGAACACCCATGTTGTCGTAGGGCACCGGATGAAATGCGTTTCGCAGGAGGCTGGGCACCACGGAAGGATCGAGCGGCGCGGACGTGATCGCGCCGTCGCCGTTCACGAACAGAGGCGTCCCGAGCGGCCCGAACCCAGGCGCGCCCACGATCGGCTGCGCGAAGTCCATGATACCCATATTCTGCGCTACCACATTCGGGAAGCTGGCGACCTGTCCGCTCTCGATCAACCCGCCGTTGATAAGACCGGCCGTCAGCGAATTCCCGAGCGCGCCGAGCGTCACGGGAATGTCGAGATTCGTCTCGGAAATCACCGGAGCGTCCGGCGCGTTCGCCGAGCAGCCCGCAAGCACCCATGCGAAAAGAAGGGCGGCGAGCATGCTGAAAAAAATCGTCCGTTTCATGTTCGTCCTTCCTCCTAGAAGTATTTCGTGAAGCCGACGGCGGGAATGTGCACGACGCTCTTGTAGACGCCGTCGAAACCTTCGAAGTTTCGCCCCACGCCGTCCTCGACCGTCGAGCGGTCTCTGAAGTCTACGAACATGTAGGAGGCCGTGGCTTCCCAGCCGTTCCCCATGTACGAGAGCCCGAAGCTGTAGTCGAGACGGTTCGCGTCCGGCAGAAGCGGGCTCACGCTGCCGTCGGGCTGCGGCGAATTGTCGAACACGAAGCCCGCCATGCCGCGCACGCTCCGGTTGAAGACGTACTCCGCGCCGAAGCGCCACTGCTGGCCGTCGGCGTAATCCTCGCGAAGGTCGGTCGTGAGCGCCGCGTTCGTGAACTCCAGAATGACTTCGTCGAATGCCGCCCAGTTGAACCAGATGAAGTCGCCCTCGAGGGAGAACTTCGGCGTGAACTGGTAGCGGACCCCCGTCATCAGGATAGCCGGGAAATCGAGATCGCCCGAAACCTTCTGTTCGCCGAGGCCCTCGATCTGGGCCCGCACGGCGTCTTCGAGCGCCTGGCGCTCGGCAGGCTGATCGAAGACCGTGAAGTTGACTTCCTGATCTTCGAACGTGTTTGTCACGCCGCCGCGGTAGTTCACGCCGATCGTGAGCTTGTCGTTCGGCTTCACCATGATCGAAGCCAGCGGCGCGGCGGAGAGTTCGCTCGTCCCCCGCAGTTCGACTTCGGCTACGTCATAGCGCATGTTGTCGCCGCCGAAGTTCTGGAACTGATGCCGCTCGAGCTGCAGGTGCGTGATGACACCGTTCGCCCCGAACGAAAACGCGATCCGCGGATCGGGCATGAACGTCACCGACGGCCCGAAGTAGAGGCCCTGGATCTGGGCGTTCACGCTGAACGGGCGCCCGGGAAACGCGAACGGGTCGTCCCACTCGACGCCGAGGCCGAACGGCGTCGAAACGCCGAACCCGTAAGACCATTCGTCGTCGTGTCGATACGTGAAGTAGAGGCCGACGGGCGTGAAGATCGCGTCTTTGGTCTTCGAGACCGGGTCACCGGGAAAAGCGAGTTCCGTGATTCCGCTCGCGATCGCGAATTCGGTGCTCGGCATGGGGGTCGCAAGGTTCGCCGAGACCGCCCACCCTTCCGGGAGCCATGCCGTCCCTGACGGATTGTAGAAGAGCGCGGACGGATCGTCGGCCGTTGCCGTGAACGCACCTCCGAGGGCCGTGGCGCGCGCGCCCATTTCGTAGATATTGAACCCGCCGGCTTCCGCCTTTCCGGCGCAGACCACGAGAATCGAAGCAATCGCGATACACGATAGCTGTTTCAAAAGAACCTCCTTCTCAACCGATGGGAAGCCGCGCAAATCGTACGGGCACTAGTACGGGTACCACATTCGAGGGTTCGAGAACCAGAGAAAACGAGGAGGAGACGGAGGGGTCGAACGGCAGAAATGGTTGATTTGAAGAAAGTTAATCGCTCTATCCGGAGGGCTCCGCGGATACGAGGCGGAGCAGATCCCGCCGCAGGTCCCCGCTGACGGGGTCATCCCCTAGCCAGATCAGAAAGAGCGCCTCGCTCAGTTTCGCGTCGGTCATGACGGGCTTCGTCACGCCGCGAACCTCCGTGATCAGTTTTCCGCCGGGCAGCCAGGTGAGGACGATCGTTTCTTCCTTCTCGATCTTCGCATCGAAAAACGAAAGGAACTGCTCGATCCCGGACTCGAAGGGCTCCATCCCCTCTTCGCCGAGCACCTTCTCGAAGCCGTCGCGAAACGCGCCGGTCATCTTGTCGGCGTCGACACCCCGGCGGAAGTGCATTTCGATCCGCTTCGCCACGGCGGGGCGCGCGATTTCGGCCGCGGCGGCAGGCGGGAGCGAAGACGGCGCCACATAGAGAACGGCTTCGTATACCTTGAATCGGAATTTCGTGCGAAGCCCGGAACCCGTTGCCGAGAGCTCCCACTCGTACGATCCGTCGCGGACCGTCATGCTGCGGGGAAACGAGAGTTCGTCGATCTTGCCGGTGAAGGTCTCGGTCCCCTTCTCGATCGAAATCGCCGAAGCGAAACCGGTCATGAGAAGCAGGAGAGAAAGCGCGGCAAGGGCGCGCGGCACGCACGCGAAACGGGTGGGAAACATCGGAACCTCCGTCAACGAGAGTGTCGCAGGGGCGGCACTTCACCGGGATCGTTCGCCGGGATATGGCGACGGGCGGCTTCGGGGAACGGCACTTTTCCGACGCCGCGTCGGACGCAGACCTGCACGATCGAAGCCTTCATCGCCACGGCGCCTCTTCGCGCCGCGTCGTCGGATTCGATGATGCGGATCTCGGCGCCCGTTGTAAAGCTCGTATTGCCCGCGGCCCTCGGCCAGAGAGTGATCGCGAGGCGGTCTCCGAGCTTCGTTTCGGTCACGAATTCCAGTTTCAGGTTCCGCGCCACGGTCTGGATGCCTTCGAAGGGCTTCGCGAACTCCGGCATCCGCCCGATCTCCCAGAGCGCGTGCTCCAGCCAGTTCATGTAAACGGAGTTCTTCGTGTGACCGTACGCGTCGATTTCGTAGCCGCGCACGGCGACTTCCACCGTGAAGGGAAAGAGGCTCGCCTGCACGGATTCCCGCGAAGAGCTTGTCACGAGGTTTCGCCTCTTTTCTTCGTGCCGCCGCTGACCTGGCTCCACATCTTCCTCCCCGCGTCGCCGACGATGCGAAGCGGCGTTCCGCCCTCGACGCAACTGTAGTGCGCGAAATCCGAGACACCGTTCTTCCGCAGGATGTCCTCGTCGATAATGGCGCGGCCGGTGAGCTCCTTCGCCGTCCGGCTCAGGATCACGAGCACGGAGTCGGTCAGTATCGACGGTTTCCGCCAGAGCGCCGGCGTACCGAGATGATGGTTGATCGTAGCCTGCGATTCGATCAGCGTGGCGGGCCAGAGCGCGTTCACGGAGATGTTGTCGGAGCGCACTTCCTCCGCGAGTCCGTGAGCGAGCAGCGTCATCCCGAATTTCGAGATGAAGTAAGCGACTTTGCCTGCGGCCAGGGCAGGTTCGATCGGGGGCGAGAAGACGAGAATATGGCCGCCGCCGCGCGCCTTCATGTGGGGAAGCGCGGCCTGCGCGCCGGCGAACGCGGCCCGCGCGTTCACGTCCATGACGAGATCGAAGCGTGAGAGCGGCGTTTCCTCGACGTCTTTCCAGAAGAGCGCGCCTGCGTTATGAATGTAGATGTCGAGGCCGCCCCATTTCTCCACCGTGGCCGCGACGAGCGCGTCGATCTCGGCTTCTTTGCGCACATCGGTCGGGACCGCAAGCGCCTCGCCCCCGGCCGCTTCGATCGCGGCGGCGGTTTCATGCACGGAGCCGGGAAGCGCCTCCGTCGAGCCTGTCGATCGCGCCGCGCAGGCGACTTTGCACCCGCGACTGCCGAGTTCGAGCGCGAGGTCGCGCCCGATGCCGCGGCTCGCGCCCGTGACGATCGCGACACGCCCTGTGAGATCGGCAATCTTCGTTACGTCGTCTATTCGAATGGGTAGGCTCCCTTCGCCACCACGAAGTCGGCCAGCTTCTGGCCGGCTTCGACCTGATTCAGCGATTCGCGGCGCGTCAGTTTCTTGAACATCGACATCATGCTCCGGAGCTCTTCGCCCGACGCCGTGGCCGCGAGCACGCTGCGCGCCCGCCCCTCGATGAGCTGGAATCCTTCCTCGACCGCCATCGTAACGGCCGCCGCGCGCGCTTTCACTTCCGCTTCGTCCCGCTCCCCTTCGAGCTTCTTCGTCCGTAGATAGAGCGACTCCATCACGAAAGTCTGCATGATCATGTCCGCGCACCAGGCCAGGATTTCCTGCTGGTCCTGCATCGTCATCATGAACTTCTGCGCCGCGGCGCCCGCGACGAACAGCGAGATCTTCTTCGCGTTTTCGATCACGACGCTTTCGGCCCCGAGCAGGCCGTCCGGGATCTCTTCCGCTCCCCGCCGCATCATGAGCTCTTCGGAAATCGTCTTGATGTGCCCGAGCAGCGGCAGCTCGCCCTTCATCGAGCGCGTGAGAAGCGTCCCGGTGATGATCATGCGGTTGACTTCGCTCGTCCCCTCCCAGAGCCGGTTGATCCGCGCGTCACGATAGGCGCCTTCCGCCGGATACTCGGCGATGAAGCCGTAGCCGCCGTGCAGCTGCACCATCTCGTCGACGATCCAGTCGAGCGCTTCGCTCGAGTACACTTTGTTGATCGAGCATTCGACCGCGAATTCCTTGAGGGCCGCCACCGTGGCTTTCGGCGTGTCGGTTTCGCCCGCGGATTTCGCGGCGGCGATATGCTCGTCGATCAGGTCCGCCGTTCTGTAGAGCATCGACTCCGTCGCGTACGTGCGCATCGCCGCGCCCGCGATCTTCTGTTTGATGAGCCCGAAGTCCGCGAGCGGTTTCTTGAACTGATGGCGCTCGGTCGCGTATCTGACGCCGTCTTCGAGCGAGTTCTTCATGCCGCCGAGAAGCGCCGGCGCCAGTTTCAGCCGCCCGATGTTCAGCACGTTGAACGCGATCCTGTGCCCCTTGCCGATTTCGCCGAGCACGTTCTCCTTCGGAACGGCCACGTTCTCCATGATCAGTGCGCGCGTCGACGAGCCTTTGAGCCCCATCTTGTGCTCTTCAGGACCGGTCGAAAGCCCGGGCATCTCCTTCTCGCAGATAAAGCACGTGAACTTCTCGCCGTCGACCTTCGCGAACACGATGAAGATGTCCGCGAACGCCGCGTTCGTGATGAACTGCTTCGTGCCGTTCAATATGTAGGCGTTCTTCCCCTCGTCCCAGACCGCGGTCGACTTCGCGGCGAGCGCGTCCGACCCGCTGCCCGGTTCCGTGAGCGCGTAAGCCGTGGCCATCGTGCCCGTCATGATCCCTTCGAGATAGCGCCCGCGCTGGTCGTCGTTCCCGAAGTAAATGATGGGGAGACCGCCGATCCCGGCCTGCACGACGCACGCCGGCGTGAACGAGCTCGCGAGACCGATCTTCTCCGCCACCCGCATCGTCGCCTTCTTGCTGACGCCGAGACCGTCCATTTCCTCGGGAACGTCCGCCATGAAAATGCCGAGTTCGCCGAGCTGTGCGAGCAGCTTCTTGTGAATGCCTTCTTCCTGGGCGTCGAGCTTGTCTTTGACGGGAAGAACCTGTTCGCGGATGAACTTCTCGACCGTCTGCCCGATCATCGCGTCTTCCTGATCGAAATGCTCCGGCACGAATATCTGGTCCGGCGTGGCCTGTTCGATCAGGAATTCGCCGCTTCGTAGATTTCTGGTCGTCGCGTCGCTCACGTTTATCCTCCGTTTCGCTCGAAGAGGCCGGCTGCTCCCATGCCGCCCCCCACGCACATACTTACGATTCCGTATTTCGCGTCCCGCCGCTTCATTTCGTGCAGCAGCGTCGCGGTCAGTTTCGCTCCCGTCGCGCCGAGCGGATGACCGAGTGCGATCGCCCCGCCGTTCACGTTCACTTTCTCGCCCGGAATGCCGAGCTCGCGCAATACGTAGAGCGCCTGCGCCGCAAACGCTTCGTTGATTTCGAAAAGATCGACGTCGTCGATCGAGATTCCCGCCTGCGCGATCAGCTTCGGGATCGCCGCCACCGGCCCGATCCCCATCAGATCCGGCGGAACGCCGGCGACCGCGAACCCGGCGAAGCGCGCGAGCGGCTCCGCGCCGATCCGTTCGGCTTCCGCGCGACTCATGAGCAGCGCCGCGCCGGCGCCGTCGCTCGTCTGCGACGAATTACCGGCGGTTACGGAGCCGCCCTCGCGAAACACGGGACGAAGCTGCGCGAGCGCTTCGAGCGTCGAATCCGCTCGCGGCCCTTCGTCCGTCTTGAACTCGACCTCACGTACATCGATCTTGCCGTTCGTGCCCGGCGACTTGAACTGCACGGTGAGCGGCACGATTTCGTCGTCGAACCGGCCGTCGCGTATCGCCGCGACCGCCTTCTCGTGCGAGTGCAGAGCGAACCGGTCCTGGTCCTCGCGCGACACTTCGAACTGATCCGCGACTTTCTCGGCCGTGAGCCCCATGTTCAGATAAGCGTCGGGGCTTTCGGCCATGAGCGCCGGATTCGGCAGGAAGCGATCGCCCCCCATCGGAATCAGGCTCATCGACTCGGCGCCGCCCGCGATGATCACGTTCGCCGCGCCGCCTCGGATGCGGTCGGCCGCCTGCGCGATCGACTGAAGCCCGCTCGCGCAGAACCGATTCAGCGTCATCGCCG
>JABDJQ010000589.1 GCA_013002425.1 Gemmatimonadota bacterium | reverse complement strand
GTTTCACGGAGGCGCCCTCGGATGACGCCGATCCGCCCACTGACAGGTTGCCGAAGTCTCCTGTCACACGCAGGGAAGAGAACGCGATCGCGCCCGCCTTCCGGTCGATCCGAATCTCGCCGGGGGCGTTCCCGGTCGCCGGCGCGGATGGATCGCGCGGCCTCGGGTCGGCATTCGGTACGGTCTCCAGCACACGGATCGGGCCGACCGCCACCCGCGTGAAGGATTCGTCCGTTCGCGCGGCGAGATCGGCGCGCGCGAAATCGGTTCGGACGTCGAGTTGCAGGTCGATCGAACCGCCCGGTCGCGCGTGACGCGCGTCGATGTCGAGATTGCGAATCGCGGGGGCCGGACCGACTTCGGTCAGGCGGATCGTCGCGTTCGTCGCGAGCGAGTCGATCGGCCCGCTCGAATCGAATGTCAGAACGCCTGCGACCGACGGCATCGAATCCGCAGGCGAGCCGAGCAGAGGCGCGAGTCCCCGGAGGTGCGCGATCTCGACTCTGCCGCTGCCTTCCGCACGACCGTCGCCCACTCCGAAGGATCCCCGCGCTTCGATGCCGTCGAGTGAAAGCACGAGGCTGTCGACACGAGCACGATGAGGGTCCGACGACACGCGCGCCTTGGCCTGGCGAACCCAGTCGTTCGGACCGGCGACGAAATCGAATGCGCCCGCGCTTTCTCCGAGCGACCAGTACCCGTCGATCGAGATCGGGAGGGCGTCGAGATCGGGTACGCCGTCGAGGGACGGGGCGAGCGGGGAGTAGCGGCGGAGCCGTGCGGTGCCGGGTACTGCTCCCGCGAGATCGAACCGGATCGGCGCCTCCCGATTCCCGAACTCCCCGTACACGTTGCCTTCGAGAATCGGCTTTGCCGCTGCGCCTTTCGCGCCGGCTTCCTGCACGCGGATCCCGTATTCTCCCGCGCTCTTCTCGCGGACGTCGATCCGGATCAGATTGTCGGGGGCGATTCCGACGACCGCGTCGAGAACGAACGCATCGCCCGCCTTCGCCGATGCCTCGGCCTGTTCGAGGCGCCAGATGCCGGAGGCGTCTTCCGCATGGAGCTCGAGCAGGGCGATCGCGGGATTCTGCCCTGCACGGTTGTCGCCGCCGGCGCCCAGGCGGAAGTTGACGATTTTCGCGCCGCCGAGATCGAGAGTCTCTCCCGAAAGGCGTAAGCTACCGATCCGCGCCGAGGGGAAACCTTCGATCGCCCCCGGACGAAGCGGGAAGAACGCGGCCCCTTCAGGAGCGTCCGTCGAGTCCCGCGCGGGAGCGGACGGAAACGCTTCCTGCAGCCGCGGAAGATCGAGCGCGAGGCCGCTCACCGCGATGGTCTCCACGTCGAGATCGCGCCGGAAGAGCGACGCGAGGCGAACCGACACGACGGCCGTGTCGGCGGCGAGCAGCGTGTCGGCATTCTCCACGAGCGTGATGCCTGCGAGTTCGATCGATCCGGTCGCGGGCCATCGGATCCTCTCGACACGCAGATCGGGCTGCAGATTCGCGGCGATGCGATCGACGGCCACGCGAAGCAGGATCGTGCGCGGCGTTTCGAGCACGATCGCGAGGAAGGCCGTCAACACGAACATGACGGCCAGGATTGCGACCACGGTCGCCGCGCGCCTCCCGAGCCGCGCGAGTTTGGCGATGCGCCCGCTCAAAACGGATGCCCCACGATCACGTGAAACACCGACCGATTCTCCGTGTCGTCGAGATTCGTCAGTCGATACGCCCAGTCGCCGCGGACGGGGCCGACCGGCGTACGAAACACGATGCTCGGCCCGATTGCCGCTTCGATCTCGTCGGCGCGTACTTCCGTTCGCTCGTGCCACACCTGACCGGAGTCGACGAAGAGCGCCCCGCCGACGATACCCGCGATCGGAAAGCGCCATTCGAGAGACGCTTCGAGAAGCGCCTCGCCGCCGAGCGGCGACCCGTCGCTGTCCTTCGGCCCCAGTTTCCGTCTCTGGAAACCGCGCATCGAATACGCGCCCCCCGCATAGAAGCGTTTGTTCGGAAGCAGCGCGTCGGAACCGGCGGTCGGTCCGGCCGCGCCGAGGGTGAGGCGGGCCGCGAAAACCGTTCCGCCCGCGGCACGGTACATCGATCCGGACGATGCCGCCGCGAGGAAATGACTCTCGGAAAACGAACCGGGAAGCCCCCATTCCGTCCACGTTTCCCAGCGCGAACCGCCCGCGGGATAGAGCCGGTCGTCGGCCGTGTTGCGATCGCTGGCGAGACGGAGGGTCGTCAGCAGGCCGTCGCGTCCGCCGAACGCGTCCGGGTCGTCGGACGTTTCCTCGACACGGATGTCGCTCACGGACAGCGTCGCCGTCCGCGTGCTGAAGAGCGAAGGCCGTCTGCGAATCGCGAGTTCACCCCCGGTTTCGGTCAGGCGATAGGACTCCTCGTCCTCGCGCACCGTCTTCATCGAAACCGACGCGTAGTTTCGCGTGCCGAACAGAGTGTGCGTCCACGCGGAGAGGCGCCCGCTCTGACGAAAGCGGGAGAACGTGCCCGCGATCGAACCCCCGCGCCCGCGCCGGAACAGGTTGCGGTGCTCCCAGCGCGCGCGCGTGCGAACGCCCTCGTCGGTCCAGTACCCGAGGCCCCAGTCGATGGACCGCGGCTTCCGTTCCGTGAGTTCCGCGACGAGGTCGATCTCGCCGGGCGCGACCGAGTCGACGCGGACCCGCACGAGCCGAAAGAGGCCGAGGAGTCGCAGGTTCGTCGTCGCCTCGGTGACGACCACGGGGTGATACCGTGCGCCCGGCCGCATGTTGGCGGTCTGCTTCACGACGGGCTCCAGGTCTTCGCTGATGCCTTCGACCGAGACGTCGCGAAACGAGAAGACGTCGCCGGCTTCGACCCGAAACATGACGGACACGTTTCCCGCGTTTCCCGGTTCGACATTCCAGGCGACTGTCGCAAATGCGTATCCGCGCTCCTTGAGCCGGCGTTCGAGGGCGCCCGCCGCGTTCGCCGCCGCGCTCTCCCGGAAGACCGCGCCCTCCGCGAGTCCCTGGGGCGTTCCCGTCCGCGCCTCCGCTTCCGGCAATCCCTCCACGTTGACCTTGCCGACGCGCACGGGGAGGCCGGGATCGACGCGGAGCACGACGCGAACCGATCGTTTCCCGCGGTCGGGTTCGAACTCCGGCGTGATGTTCGTGTTCGGGTAGCCGTTTCGCGCGAGATAGAGGCGAACGCGCGCGATGTCGGTGGCGAGCGCGCGAGGGTAGAACTCCGCGGCCTCTGCAAGCGAAAGACCGCGCCGGATGGCTTCGGACTCGCCCGGCGCCCCGCGGACTTCGAGCGCAGACATCTTCCAGCCTCGAAAGTCTTCCGCGATCCAGTCGGCGGCGTCTCCCGCGCCCGCAATCAGGAGCGGCAACAGAATCATCATGAGTCGATGGAGTTCCACGGAGACACTATAGGGCAAAAAACGGGCAACAGCGGGTCCGGTTTCAGCAAGCACCGCTTCATACGACTCTTCGTTCCTGTTAGACTCTCCGCATGCCTGAAAACACGCCACCGAACCGCATTGCCCACTACGAGATCGTCGAACGCATCGGCGCGGGCGGCATGGGAGAAGTCTACCGCGCCCGTGACTCGAAACTCGGACGCGATGTCGCCTTGAAGCTCCTGCCGCGCGATCTGACCGGCGATGAAGAACGAATGGTGCGCTTCGCGCGCGAAGCGCAGGTTCTGGCGTCGCTGAACCATCCGAACATCGGCGCGATCTACGGCATCGAGGATGCGGAAGACTCGAAAGCGCTCGTACTGGAACTGATCGAGGGGCCGACTCTGCACGAACGAATGCGCGAAGGGCCGCTCCCGGTCACGGAAGCGCTGACGATCGCGCGCCAGATCGCGGAGGCGGTCGAGTCGGCGCACGAGAAGGGCGTGGTGCATCGCGATCTGAAACCGGCGAACGTGATGATCACGCCGGGCGGCCAGGTGAAGGTGCTCGACTTCGGTCTGGCGAAAGCGATGGCGCCGGAGGAGGCGTCGGGGTCGCAGCCGTCGCTTTCGCTCTCGCCTACGATTTCGAGTCCGATGACCGCGCCGAGCGTGATCCTCGGCACCGCCGCCTACATGAGCCCGGAGCAGGCGCGCGGCGTGCCGGTCGACAAGCGCGCGGACATCTGGTCGTTCGGCGTCATTCTCTACGAAATGTTGACGGGTAAAAGGTTGTTCCGGGGCGAGATGGTCTCCGACATTCTCGCCGAAGTCCTGAAGACCGAGCCCGACTGGGGAACGCTCCCGCCCGAAACGCCCGCGCGCATCCGGCGCCTGCTGAAGCGTATGCTCGTCCGCGATCCGAAGCAGCGCATTCACGATATCGGCGACGCGCGCATCATTATAGATGAAGCTCTTGCGGGCGAAGAAGACGAGATCCCGCACGCGGCGCTCGAAGCGGCGACCGCGTCCGCGACTTCGCGCGGCCCTCTGCCCATGATCGCGGCCGCACTCGCCGGGGCCGTTCTGGCGGCCGGCCTTGCCTGGACATTGAAGCCCGGGGGCGCCCCTGCCGGAACTGCCGGCGGCGGAACGGGCTCCGCGCAGGTTGCGAAGTTCACAACCCCTGTCGAGACGAGTGTCCGGAATACGCGGCTCTCGCCTGACGGTCGCCGCCTCGCGTACGTCACGCCGGAAGGCCTCTGGGTGCGTGAACTCGATCAGCTCAAGCCGCGTCTGATCCTGGAAGAACCGGCGCGTGGCCCCTTCTGGTCGCCCGATGGCGAGTGGATCGGCTATGGCATCGAGGAGACACTCTACAAAGTGCGGGTGACCGGAGGTGACCCGGTGCGCATCGGGAGCGTGCCCCGGGGACATGACTACGGCGAAGCCTCTGGCGGCGTCTGGAGGGAAGACGGAAAGATCGTTTTCAGCACCGGTTACCACGGCCTTTACGAAATCTCGTCCCAGGGAGGCGCCCCAGTCGAGATTCTGCCGCCGGGCGAAGGAGAGATCGATTTTCATGAAGTCGCCGGGCTTCCCGGAGATCGTGGACTCGTCTTTGTCGTGCACAAGAGGGAGGGTCCTTACGGACTCGACGTCTGGGACGGAATCGAGCGCCATTCGCTTGCGATCCCGGAGAACGAAGAGGACATTGAAGGGCCCGTATACAGTCCTTCGGGTCATATCCTTTTTCAGCGAAGGGGCGAAAGCAGCGGGCTCTGGGCGATTCCGTTCGATCTGGAAACCTTTGCGGCTACCGGCGAGGCGTTTCTGGTGCAGTCGGAAGCCTCGCACGCGACGATCCGGGGAGGCACGCTGGCGTTCGTGCTCGAAGGAGCGGTCGGAAAGGGTCAGATCGTCGAGGTCGATCGAACGGGTGACATACTCCGAAAGATCAGCGAGCCGTCCGACTTCTGGGGTGCGCTCGACGTAACGGCCGACGGCCGAAGGATCATCGTCGCGAGGGGTACCGGCAAGGACGAGCTCTGGATTTACGAAGCGGAGCGGGGGACGAGCAAGCGGTTCACGTTCGACGACTACCGGAACAATATGGGGATCTGGGGACCGAACGAGGAGTTCATTTACTTCTATACGATCAATCCGATGAACCTGTACAGGGCCCGCGCCGACGGGACCGACGAACCGGAATTCCTCGGTCCGGGCGTGCTGCCGTTCCTGAGTCCCGATGGAAAGTACATGGCGCACACCCGGCTCTCGCCGGATCTGTTCGGGTGGGATATCTGGGTGCAGGATCTCGAAGATACGGCTGCCGAACCGTGGGTGATCGATGAAAGCGACGGGATTGACTGGTATTCACCCGTTTCGCCGGACGGGCGCTACATCGCGTACCAGTCCCAGGTGTCGGGGAAGTATCAGATTTACGTGACCACGTTTCCGAGGCCGGGCAAGAAATCCGTCGTTTCGCCCGCTCTCGGCCAGTGGGTCAGATGGTCGTCCGACGGAACCGAACTCTTCTACATGGCGAATGATTCTCTGATGGCGGTGGATGTCGACCTGACCGGGCCCACGTTCGGAAGGCCGGAGCTTCTGTTCAAGCGCGAGATGTTTCAATGGCCGGACGCCTTCGACGTGCATGAAGACGGCGAACGCTTCTACCTGATCGTTCCGCATGAGGAGGAGGGCGCGGAGGCCGAGCCGAATCGGATCGTCGTCGTACAGAACTGGGCGAAGGAATTCGAGCAGTAGAGTCTTCGCGTGCCGGGACGAATCGATCTGTCTCTGCCGTGTACGGCGCGCGTCTACGGCGCCGGTCGACGACGAACGCGCATCCCGTCGAGAAGCGTTCGCGTCGTCTTTCGAATCAGATCGTCCACTTCCCCTGCCGGCTGAATCTGCCCTTCGATCAGGAGCGACGCCAGCCCGTGCACGGTACTCCACGCAATATAAGCCTGCGTTCGCGGATCCTGGCGCTTGATCCCGCCGCTCCGCTGTTGCGCCTTGATGACGTCCACGAGTTGCGCGAGCAGGGCGTCGGCCGACGCGTGCAGCTCGGGGATATCCTCGCGCGTGAGCGCCTCCTTGCCGTACATCAATCGATAATGCGCCGGGTTCTCGAGGGCGAAGCGCACGTACTCTTCGCCCATGCGTCGAAACCGTTCGACGCTCGACCGTGGCGCCCCGGCCTCGATGGATTGAAGGCGCTCGCCCAGACGCGCAAAACCGGCTGAAGCCACACCCACCAGAAGGGCTGATTTGTCGGGGAAGTGCCGGTAGGGGGCCGCCCGCGAAACGCCGAGACGCCGGGCGATGCCGCGCAGCGTGAGGCTTGCCGCGCCGCCTTCCGCGATCATGGCGGCCGCTTCCGTCAGCAGCGCGGCCCGCAGATCCCCATGGTGATATCTTCCATCCTGACTGCTCATTCTCCCTTTATCGCAGATCAATGTTGACACTGTCAACTCGAGAGTGTATGTTGACAGTGTCAACACTCAAACAGGGGAGCGGGAAATGGCTGAAATGACCACACGGCAACAGTCGAAGGCGGGCACGAGGGGATTCGAAGGCGGGATTCTCGGGCTCTGGTGGGCGCTGGCCGGGGCGGCGGCGTGGACGCTGGCGGGACCGGCGGGCGTCGCCATGACCGAGGACGGGAACACGCTCGGCCGCACGATGCTGTCGTTCGGCCTCGGGGCGATCCTGGCCGGCGTACTGCAGGGCTGGCTCCTGCGCCAAACCGGGCTTGCGCGCGACTGGATCCGCGCCGGCATCGTCATGGTGGCGCTCACAGCCTTCTGGGTATTCGGCGCGGGAACGCTCGTTACGGAATGGGGACTCTTCGGGATCGCGCTTCTCGGCCCCGCGCTCGGTCTTGTGCAATGGCGCCTGCTGCGGCGCAGAATCCCGCGCGCAGGCTGGTGGGTTGCCGCGACTACGGTAGGCTGGTGCCTCGGCGGTTTTCTGATCGGGGCCGACTCGTTCGACATGGATCTCGCAACGGGGGGCGATCCCGGGAACCCGGCGGGGTGGGCCGTGTTCGGCGGCGCCTATGGTATCGTCACAGGGCTCGCCATCACATGGTTGATGCGTCAATCGTCCGGAGGGAACGCTTCATGAAACCCCTTGCCACGGTCGCGATCGCGATCGTGATCTGTTCGATCTGCCCGCTTCGCGAGGCGCACGCGCAATCTCTCGACATCGCTCCGGGAGGCTACGGGATCAGCATCGGCAATTCGAAACGGCTCACGGGAGTCCGGATCAACGCCGTGGACAGCGGGGTCGAGAGAATCAACGGCCTCAATCTCACGCTCTGGAATCCCGGCAGGAACCCGGTCGCGGAGTACAACGGAATCGCGCTCGGTCTGATCGGCACGAAGTCGCGCGCGATCCACGGCGTCGCGCTCAGCGGGATCGGGGTTACCGCGAGCGAGCACATCCGCGGCATTGCCACGGGCGCGCTCGGCGTCGGCGCGCGGAACTTTACGGGGATCGCGGCCGGCGGGATCATGGTGGACGTCAAAGAGCGCTTCCGCGGCGTCAATCTCGCCGGCTTCTGGACCGGCAACAGCGGGCAGCTCGATGGTCTCGCCATGAGCGGGGGCGGCGCGGTGGCGGGGCAGATGCGCGGCGTGGCGATCGGCGGTCTGCTCGCTGGCGGCGACGAGAGCTTCGCCGGTATCGGAATCGCCGCCGGCGGGGTCTTTTCGCAGCGCTATCGCGGCCTCGCGGCATCGGGGTTCGCCGTGGGCGGGGAAGACATGAAGGGGATCGCGCTGGCGGGAGCGGGAATCGGGGGCGGACGCATCGACGGTATCATGCTGGCCGGGCTCGGAGTCGGCGCGACCGAACGGATTCGCGGCGTCGCGATCGGAAGCGCGCTCGTCTTCGCGCCTGAAGTGTCGGGCGTAACGGTCGGCGCGCTGAACGGATTCTACATCGACCGGATCGACCTGGAAGACTTTCTCCATTTCAACATGGTGAACGAAAAGTACACGGGACTCTCGATCGGACTCGTGAACTATACCGCCGAGCTCCGGGGAGTGCAGCTCGGCCTCTTCAATTACGCCCGCAACAATCCACGCTGGCTCCGGTTGCTTCCTGTCATGAACGTGCATCTGTAAACGCGGGCGGCCGACCAGCTCGATCGGGTGCGGGAGCGTGCCCGCCCTGTCTCGATCTGCGGATTCTCCGATTCTGATACAATAAAAGCAGGGCAAGCAACCATTCGGCCTGCAACACATTCCGATCGAGGGAGCCGCTTCCGTGAACAGCACCATCTTAAAAATCACAGTCGCGATCATGATCACCGTTTCCACCGCAGCCGGGCGCGCCGAAGCGGCCGAGGAAGGGCCTTCGCGCGCCGGCGAGGGGCTCCGCGCCGCGCTGGCGAGCATCGAGCCCGCGTACATTCCGAGCGGCATCCTTTACGACAGGGTCCTTCCGCTGTCGCGCCTCGAAGAACACGACGGCACACGGTTCGAGCCGGTGAGCTGGCGCCAGTGGAGGCAGATCGTGCATGAAATGAAGCGCGCGCAATCGGAAGGTCCTCCGGTCGCGGGCCTGGACGCGATCGACCGCGTGACATCCGCGGGCGGTTACGCCCCGGCTGCGGGCGAGCGCGGCCGCGCGATTCCCGTCGGAATTCTGAACTTCACGTATGAACGTTTTACCGAAGACGCGTTCGCATCGGGGGCGGCTCTCATGGAAGGCGGGCAGGTAACGATCGCGCGCCCGGAAGCAATCGAGTCGCGGCGCGCGTTTGCCGTTGCTCCGGCGCGCGGACGTACCTACCGCGGCGCGCATGTCGCGTTCCGGTTCGATCCCGCACTTTTCGTGACGAACGGCACGGCGCGGCCGGTCACGATCGACGCCGACTTCGGCGATGGCGCCGGATTGCAGACTTTCGCTTTAGGCGAAGAAGCCGTCGCGCGATACGGGTCTTTCGGAACGAAGACGATTCGCCTTCATGTTTCGTTCGACGACGGCACGCGGTGGTCGTCCGCCTTCCTGTTCGATGTATTGACTCTGGCCGCGCCGCTTCCGAACGACACGCTCGCGATCACGGCGACGATTCCTTACGAGGGCGGGGTCGCGTCCGGGGAGGCGTATGTATATCTGGCGCCCGCCCACTCGCAGCTTACACAGCCTGTCGTGGTCCTGGAAGGTTTCGACATCGACAACAGCCTGAACTGGGACGAACTGTACGCGCTGCTGAACGACGAGAACCTGATCGAAGACGCGCGTGTGGACGGCTTCGATCTCGTCGTCATGAACTTCACGGACGCGACGGACTACATACAGAGGAATTCGCTCGCCGTCGTCGAGTTGATCGAGCAGGTGCAGGCGCTCGTCTCGCCGGAAATCACGTTCCCACTGATCGGCGCGAGCATGGGCGGCCTCTGCGGGCGGTACGCGCTCTCCTACATGGAAACGAACGCGATCCCGCACCGCGCGCGCACGTATATCTCGTTCGACACGCCGCATAACGGAGCCAGCATTCCGCTCGGCATGCAGTACTGGCTCGACTTCTTCTCGAGCGAGTCGGCCGAGGCGGAGGCGCTGCTCGCGAGTCTCGACCGTCCCGCGGCGCGCCAGATGCTCGCGTATCATCACACGACGCCGCCCGGGCCGACCGGCGTGAGCGATTCGCTTCGCGGCGCGTTCGATGCGGACCTTGCCGCACTCGGCGACTACCCCGCCACCACGCGGAACGTCGCGGTCGCCAACGGCAGCGGCGCGCAGGCGGGGCAGGGTTTCGCGGCGGGGAATCAGATCATCCTCTGGGAGTACGAC
>JABDJQ010000525.1 GCA_013002425.1 Gemmatimonadota bacterium | reverse complement strand
GATATGCGGTGCGTCGCGCGGACGCCGGATGCTGCCAGCGCCCGAGAATCAGCGGCGGCCTGCTCGGCGCCGCGAAGCGGGACGGCCGCGAGACAATGCGCTCGCTGCTTCCGATCGTAACCGCCGGGATTCCCGTCGTCGTCTGCGAACCGAGTTGCGCTTCGGCGCTCCGCGATGACCTTCCCGATCTGATCGAAGACGAATTCCCGCTCGACTGGTTTCGTCAGATCGTACCGCTCGAAGAGTTTCTGGCGGCGCGTGAAGAGCGGGTGCGCGACACTCTCACCGCTCCCGCGGGCGTGGAATCCGTCCGCATTCACGGGCACTGTCATCAAAAGGCGCTCTGGCCCGGCAGCGCGATCGAAACCGCGGTGCGCGCGCTCGGCGTCGACGATGTCGGCACGTTCGATACCGGCTGCTGCGGAATGGCGGGTTCGTTCGGTTACGAAGCGAAGCACTTCGCGGTCTCACAGACGATTGCCGAAGACCGCCTGTACCCCGCGATCCGCGCAATGTCGCCGGACACGCATCTGCTCGCCAACGGTTTCAGCTGCCGCCATCAGATCGCGGACGGGACCGGCGGCGATGCACGCCATCTCGCCTCGTTTCTGCGCCCCCGGGAGCGTAGCGCCGGAAACGCGCGAGCCGGTCATGGAGAGGCCGGTCGATGAGGGCGCTCGCGTTGCTCCTCGCGACCACGGCCGTCGTGGCCCAGGGATTCGCGGCGGACCTTTCGCGCACCGAAATCGCCAACGCGCTGATCGACGCGGGCGCGCGGAGAAACGCGCTCGTCGACTCTCTTCTCCCCCGCTATCGGACCTACAACGCGGACGTCGTCGTCATTCTCCATCGCATCGCGCTCGACGAACCGGCCCGCGGGGAAAAGGCGCTTGCCGCCGCAACGGCCTGGTGCGAATCCGCGCGGGACGGGGGGGACACCCTCCCCGCGACGATTCAAAGCCGTTTTCTGGCGTGGGACGAATCGCAGAAGAGCATATGGCGCGCGGGGGAAGAGTCGTACCGAACCGGCGCGCGCGCGCTTCAGAGCCTCTCGTACGATGAGGCGGAGGCCGCTCTGCGTGACGCGATCGACCGTTTTCGCGCCGTGGGTGACGACTACCGGCTCGGCCTCGCGCTCAGCTACCTCGGGCTTTCGGGCCTGAACCGCGGCGACTGGAGTCTCGCGATGTCGTCGCTCGCCGCGGCCGACTCCGTGCAGGAGCGCTCGGGCGATATCGCGCACCGGGCCGCGACGCTCTCTTATCGCGCGCAGATTCAGGAAGCGTTCGGGGATTACGATGGCGCGCTCACGCAGCAGGAACAGTCTCTTGCGATCTTCCGCGCGCTCGGCTCGCGACAGGACATGGCGGAAACGCTGCAGGCAGCCGCTCACATTCTCGCGATTCAGGCGCATCACGAGCGCGCACGGCAGTACCTGGAAGAAGCGCTGGCTCTGCACGACACGCTCGGCAACCCCGTGGGGAGTTCGCAGTCGGAAATCGCGCTCGGCAACCTCGCAGTGCGCTTCGGCGATTTCGACGTTGCCTCGGCGCGCTATGAGCGGGCGCTTCGCACGATCGAAGAGAACGATCTCGCGCCGCTTCGGAGCGAGTTGCTGCACGCCCGGGGAATTCTGGCCGGCACGAGGGGCGACCACGAGAACGCCGCGCGCTTCTACGCGGAAGCGGCGGCGGCCGACAGCGCGCTCGGCAATCTGCCGGGCCTCGCGTACGCCCGCATCGGCCAGTCGATCTCGCTTCTCGAGACCGGGGCTTACGATCGCGCGCTCCCGATCGCTCACGAAGTGCGCGCCTGGGCGCGCGAATCCGGCATGCCGTCGGTGGAACGTCTCGCGTGGGAGACGATCGGCCGCTTCGCTTTACGCATGAACGATATTCCGCAGGCGAAGAACGCGTTCGAAGAGGCGCTCGGTCTCGCGCGCAGTTCGGGTGAGGTCGTGTCGGAGGCGGAGAACCTTCTCGCGCTGGCGCGCATCCGTTCCGAGATCGGCGAACCGGAGGCCGTTCACGATTTTCGCGCCGCGATCGCGCTCTTCGACAGCTGGTCTCAGATCGCCGCGCGCGAAGAAGCCGTGCTGGAATGCGCGATGGCTCTGCTGCGCGACGGACGTTACGACGAGGCCGGCGCGCTTCTCGCGGAAGACGATTCCGACCGCCCCGAACGCCTGTATGCGCGCGCGCTGCTCGCCGTCGAGTCGGGTCGCCCCGGCGCATGTCTCGCGCTGCTCGCCCCGCAGGCAGAAGGCCGCCCCGGCGCGTCGCTCCCCTCGCCATGGGAGTGGCGGTTCGCGGATCTCCGCGCGCGCGCGCTTGCCATGCGGGGAGAGGACGACGCGGCGCTTCTGGAACTGAGCCGGGCCGTCGACCGGATCGAAACGCTGCGCGGCACCGTCACGGTCGTTACGAATCGCGGGTCCTTTCTCGATAACAAGATTCCGCTCTATCGTCACTACGTGAAAAGGCTGCTCGCCAGGGGAGAGCCGGAACAGGCGTTTGCGGTCGTGCAGCGCGCGAAGGGACGCACGTTCCGGGATCTGCTGCACGCCTCCCCTCCCCCGGCAGGCGCTTCCGCAACCGGGCATGCGCGTCATGACGAACTCCGCCGCCTGGAGCGCAAGATCTCGCATCTGGAGGAAGAGTGGATCGCGGCCGAGAACGCGGGCCTCGCGACGGAGGCGAAGAACCTGGCGGCCGCGTACGATCGCGCAGTGACGGAGCACGCGGGCGCCTGGGAGGAGGACGCGGCCCGGAACGACCGCGACGCCCTGCCCGACGGAGCCCCTTTCGAAATCGATCGACTGCGCGAGTCTCTCGCGGACGACGAGGCCGCGCTCCTCGAGTACTGGCCCCTCGACTCGACGCTCGCCCTGTTCGTCGTGACGCGCGACACGCTGACGGCGCACGAGATCCCGATCACGGAAGAGGAACTGGCCGGGCGGGTTCGGGTGGCGCTCTCGCTGATGCGCAATCCGGAGAAACCGCCGGGTCGCGTCTATCCCGTGCTGCGCGCGCTGCACGAAATCCTGATTCCGAACGCGGTCGATTCTCTCGGCTGCGACACATGGTACGTCGTGCCGGAAGGCCCGCTCTTCGACCTCCCGTTTCACGCGCTCGTTGCGGAAGACGCAGAAGCGCCCGATCGCTGGGACACGCTCGTCTATCTCGGCGACCGGAAGCGGCTCAGCGTGCTTCCGTCCTCCGCGTTGCTCACCGCGCCGGCCGGTACCGGTGATCACGATGCGCCCTGGCTGATTCTGGCGGACCCGGCCTCCCCCCGCGCGGCGCTCCCGTTCGCGCGTGCCGAAGGCGCAGTCGTGCGGGGCCACCTCGGACGCTCGGCGGAGTTGCTCGAGAGGAACGCCGCGACCGAAAGCGCCTTTCGGGGCGCGCTCGCCGCGGGACGTCCCGTGCATGTGGCCGCCCACGGCTCGCTCGACCCGCTTCATCCGCTCTATTCGTACATTCGACTGGCGCCCGACAGCATGAACGACGGACGCCTTGCCGTACACGAGCTCTTCGGGCTACGTGGAACGACGCCGTTCCTCTTCCTGAGCGCGTGCGAGACCGGCGGGGAGCGTGAGTTCGGCGGAGCGGGGCGGGGATACGAGCGCTTCGGTCTGGCGCGCGGTTTGTTTGCTGCCGGGGCCGACGCGATGATCGTGACGCTCTGGAAGGTGGACGACTACGCGACGTCACGCTTCGTCGAAACGTTTTATGCGGGGTTCACGAACGGCCAGGCGATTCCGGCCGCGCTTGCGGCCGCGCGGGCGCGGTTCCGGGCACGTCCGTTCCGGCGGCTCGTCGTATTGCGCGACGATCTCGCGCATCCGTATTATTGGGCGGGATTCGTTTACTACGGGCGAAACTAGCGGAACAGGCTCTTCAGTTCGGACCACGAACTCTCTTCCGTGCTCGTCACCGACGGCGTCCCGAGCGAGTCGGTCGCGATCGCGGAGCCGGCGATGCCGAGCGTATCCCCCGATGGCGCGATCACGATCAGTTCGAACCGGTTGATCTCCCCGAACGGAACGGCATTGCTGTTGAAGATGTCGACGGAAGCCGTGACTTCTTCGCCCGACGATCCCGACACCCGACCGGAGTCGGGAAGAGCTTCGAAAATCTTGCCGGCGTTGTTCGGATTCACGTTCGTGATGCGAACCCACCACGAAATCGTAACCTGCGATTTGTCCGGGCTCTTCGGGATGCGCAGTACTGTCGGTTTCGGCAGCGGCGGATAGGTGAGCGAAAACGGACTCGACAGCACTTCGGGATCGAACACGGGTTCGATGGCGGGAGACGTGGTGTAGTCGACGACGAACACCGTAGACGTCGCCATCCAGAGCGTCGAGTCCGGACTTGCGGCGGTATCGATCAACGTGATCTGATAATCGTGATCGCCGAGCGACAGGACCGGAGTCTGAATCGAAATCGAAGTCTGATCCTGCGCATCCACGTCAACGTAACCGGCCGCGGTCATGGAAGGGCCGTTGATCGTATATCGGAACGAACCCGGCTGGTTGCGGTTGCTCCGCACCAGATAGCGCAGTTCGGTCGTCTCCCCCTCCCAGATCGTGGCCGAAGAGCCGCCGCCGAGCACGGAAGGCTGGTCGGCGAGAACATACCCTGACATCAGCAAAACCGCGAACAATGCACGAGTGAGTATCGATGTGGCACGCGACATCGGAGTCATGAGAGACCTTCGGGGGGAACGTGAAGTTATAATGTTTATGATTCGGCAATGATCATGGTAGCAGCGCGGGACCGATTTTGTCAATCTGACGACCAGGTCCAAAACGACGAGGCGATTTACCGTACAGGTAGGATAAGGGCGAGAGTGCGGGAGCGACCCGGACCCCGCCCGACGATCGTTATGACGTTTACAGACAGTTGGCGAGAGAATCCCGAGGCCGCATGGGATGCGTTCGTCGAAGAGTACTCAAGCGCCGTCCTCGCGGTCGTGCGCCGGATGCTGGACGACGAGGACGCGCGGATGGAGAGCTATCTCTTCATCATGGAGCGACTTTCGGCCAACGGAGCCCGCAGGCTGCGCAGTTACGACGACGGGCCCGACGGGAGCGGTCGAAGGTTTCACGCCTGGCTCAAAGTGGTCGCGCGGAACCTCACGGTCGACTGGATCAGGGCGCAGCAGGGGAGACGCGTGATTCCGAGATCGATCGCTTCCATGGAACCGCTGGACCGCGAAATCTTCCGGCTCGCGTTCTGGGAGAAGCGGAGCCGGTCCGAGATCGTCGAAGACGTAAGAATGACGAGCGGACTCGACCTGACGATCACGGAACTCGGACATCGCCTGCAGCGAATCGAGCGCCGGCTCCCCGCATCGTTCATGGGGAATCTCGTGAACGAGGAGAACATAAGGAGGGGGACTCCCCTCTCGCTCGACGAAGACTCGGTTCTGCAGCAGGCCGGGAGCGGGCCGGATGCAAAAGCGACCTGGCCGCATCCGCAGGAGTGGCTGGAGCGAGCCGAAGTGCGCCGCGGTTTCCGGCGCGCGGTCGCCAAGCTGGACGAAGAAGAGGCGCGCATAACGCGACTTCGTTTTCAACAGGAGTGGACGGCGAAAGAGATCGCGGCCGAACTGGGGATCGAAGACTATCGATCGCTCTACCCGAGGCTCGTTCGCCTGACCGGCTTTCTTCGCAATGAAATGAACGATTGGAAACCGCGCTCCGACGATCCGGAGACGCTGTCCGCCGGATGAACCGGGAGAACGCAATGCCACCGATGGATCAGGAAAAAATACTCCGCTATCTCGACGGCGATCTGACCACCCCGGAACGGAAAGACGTCGAAACGCTCATCCGCACTTCGGCCGAGCACAGTGCGTTCATGCGCGAAGTACTGAACCTCGCATTGCAGCTGCGGGAACCCGAGCCGCACCCGGACCTGCTCACGAAGTACCTGGACGGGACGCTGGCGCCGAAGCAGGCCGAGCTCCTGCAAGACGAGATCGAAAACCACCCGGAACTGCGCGACGCGCTTTCTCTTCTCGAGTCGACGGCGACGCGGGGCGAGGACGAAGCGCCTCGGGCATGGGTGGAACAAGCCAAGCAATATCGTTTGGCGGCGGCCCAGCGGGCGTCGGCCGGATCGCACTCGTTGCGTCCCCGGAAAAGACGTTTAGTTCGGGCAGGAACCATCGCTG
>JABDJQ010000490.1 GCA_013002425.1 Gemmatimonadota bacterium | reverse complement strand
ACGCCAGGAACGCACGCCCCATCTTCCGGGGAACTTCTTCCGAAGCCGGTCGAACCCTTCGCGGATGTTCTCCTCCGTTGTCGTGAGAGAGAGCAGTACGGAATCGTGGCCGAACTCGCCGAAGGCGATTCCGGGCACGACCGCGATCCCCGCGCGGAGCAGCATCGCGGAGAATCGAAGCGAGTGAAAGCGTGTCGGTACGCGCACCCAGAGGGCAAAGCCGGCGTCCGGCTCCTGCACGGCCCAGTCGAGTTCGCGAAGCCCGCCGAGCGCCGTATCCATGCGACGGGCAAACGTCTTTTTCGCGAACGCAGTGTCCTCGGCCGAAAGCGCGAACGCGTCCTGAAGTCGCGGGCGGCCCGGAACACCCGGACGGCGGCGCAGACGTCCCAGCGTCCGCACGGCCTCGATGACCTCGCGGTTCCCGATCAGAAACCCGGGGCGCTCGCCTCCCCCGTGCCACGGCGCGAGTTCGTGCGCTTCCACGCCGACACCGCGGCCGTGCGGATGGTCGAGGAGACCGGGGGCGCTCAGATCACTCCGGCACGTACTCGCGAGGCGCGCATCCTGCACGACGAGAACGTTGTCGCGCCGGGCGCGTTCGACGAGTCGTTCGATCGAGGCATGGGAAGCGATCTTTCCGGTCGGAAGATGCGGGGACGCGAACCAGAGCATTTTCGCGCGGCGGGTCGCCTCCGGCTCGACGCGCTCCCACTCGGGGGCGCCGTCGTTCCGATCGGAAAGCGGGACCGGGATCGGCCATCCCCCCGCCAGCACGCAGACGCGCCGATACAGAGGCAGCGCCGGATCGGGTATCAATACGACGTCGGACGGGTCGATGAACGCGAGAGCGAGATCCTCGAGCGAAGATTCCACGTCGTCGCAGAGCAGAATCTCGCGCCGGGGGTCGAGGCGGAGAGAACGGGTCTCGAGCAGGCGCTTCGCGATCGTCTCCCGGATAACGTCGTCTGCCGGAGCCGCGGCCCCGTCGGATCGGGACGGCAGCGCCATGTCCGATTCCATCACGGACAGGTCGATCACGGAGCCGAGCCTCTTCTCCGCCCGCCGCCGGGACGGAAGCAGTTCCTCCATGGGATGGGACACGACGCGATGGTATCGCTCGCTCTTGTCGATCACGATTCTTTTCATGGGAGCTTCCGATTACGGCTCGCGGGCCATTGCGTTCGAGTTTCGGGATGCATTTCAGGTCTGGTTCCGGATCGTGCCAGTATAATTCCAGCCTCCAGAAGGCATCAAGCGGATTCCCCTGCCCGGGTTGTGCGTTCTCCGATATTGCCATACGATTGCGCCCATGTTGACCCTCGACCCGGGCTCGCTCTCCCATCGTGAGCGCTATTTCCTTCTCATCGGATCGATCGTGCCGCGACCGATCGCCTTCGTTTCGACCGTTTCCAGCCGCGGAAAGACGAACGTGGCCCCGTTCTCCTACTTCAACGGCGTCTCCTCGAGCCCTCCCCTGCTGAGCGTCGCGATCGGAAGCCGCGCCGGCAAGCCGAAGGACTCGTGGCGCAATATCGAGGAGACGGGCGAATTCGTCGTGAACGTCGTGCCTGAGGAGATCTTCGAGAAGATGGTCGCGGCGTCGGCCGATTTCCCGCCCGAGATCAGCGAATTCGACGAAACGGGACTGACGCCCGTACCCTCGGAGCGAATCACCCCGCCCCGCGTCGCGGAGTCCCCGATCCAGCTGGAGTGCGTGCTGCACGAGCTCGTGAAGCTCGGAGACTCCGAATCGCCGACGGCGCTCGTGATCGGAGAGGTCGTCCTCGCGCATGTGCGTGACGGACTCTATCTGGAGCAGGGACACATCGACCCGGAGAAGCTGCGCGCTATCGGACGCATGGGGCGCCAGGATTACGTGCGCACGCGCGACCGCTTCGAACGGAAACGACCCCGAACCTGAGACGCGGGCGCGCCCGGGATCACCAGACGTCCTCCTCGAGGGCGACCGCCGCAAGCGTGGTGGCCTCCCGTTTCAGAAACGCGCGCAGAATCCAGAGCATCCGTTGCCACGGTACGAGATCGACTTCGTCCCCTTCGCCCGGCAATCTGCCCGGAACGATCGTCGGAACGCCGTCATCGGAAACCGCGCAGAAAGTGCCCCCGTCCTGAAATAGGGTCTCGCCCGCTTCGTCAACCCGCAGTTCGTAATTCGAGGCGCCGAACCGCGCCCGCATGACCGCGACACCATACTGGCGCTCGATCAGCAGTCCGTCGCGCGCGTCACGTTCGAAAGCCGCACGACTGCGAAAGATGCGCGGCTTCTCGAACTGGGGGGCTCCCTCCTCCGGGCAGACGCCCTCGCAAAGTCCGCAGTCGTTGCAAAGCTCCGCTTCGCACGCGATCTGCTGGTCCGGCCGTTTCCCGACGCCAATCGAGAGAGGCGCGGACTCGATTTCCGCAAAGGCGCCCCGCGTGAATCGAAAGCGGCCGCGCACAACGGATTCCGGTTCGACCGCGTACGAGAAGTTCGCTCCGTTCGGACAGACCGGCATGCAGAGGTCGCAGTTCACGCAGTCGAACAGCGAAAGCGCGCTCGTGATATCACGGCGCTGCGGTACGCGCCGGTGATAGCGGTCGTCTGACAACGCGCGCTCGAATGCCGACTGAAGCGCGCCCCGGTCCGATCGCGAGCGATACGAAGCGAGAGAATCCGCTCCTTCTTTACGCATGACCTTTCCGAGCGCACGGTGCAGGCGCCCGAGTCTCGCAAGCCCTCCCGGCCGGAACAGATCCGACGCGAGTGAGACCGTCCCGAAACCGAGCATCACGGCTTCGGGATAGTTCGCCTCCTCGATTCCGCCCGCGAACGCCATATCGGAACATTCATATCCCAATGTTTGAAGCATGAGGGCTTCCGCAAGACCGAACGGGTAGAGGAAACGCCCCGAAAGATACCCGGGCTCCTCCCCCGGTCGACCGACGTGCGGCCCATGTCCGATGGCGACCCGAACGCCGCCGGCCCGCGCTTCCGCGAGACGCTCGTGCCAGACGCCGTCTTCGTTCACCGGCTCTTTCGCTCCCGTCTCCGGCACGATGTCCCAATCCCCGTATCCGAGCGTCTCGAGCAGCGATCTCACCCGGTCCTCCCCCAGGACGACCGGCGGTAGTTTCCAGCGCACCTCGAATCCCGCGCTCTTCCATTCGTCGGTGGTGCGCTCGACATCCGCGAAGCGGGGTCCGTGATCGAGAGAGAGGGTGACGGAACGGGCGAGCGACGGGGGCATCGGGATTTCGGCGAGGAATGCGAGATCGCGGGGCAACTCGGCGCGAAGATCGTGGCGGAGCGCTTCCCAGACGGGCTCCATGTCGCGGACGCGATCGTGGAGAGGGACGGAATCCTCGATCGTGACCGGGGCTGCTTCCGGATAGACGGAGAGATCGAACGCGTACGGTTCGAGCCCCATCGTGAGGTTCTCCGGGATGAAGAGCGCGCGAAGCGCCTCTATTAAATACATCCCCTTCGCAAACTCGATCAGCGCGTCGCGCGGCGGGAGTTCGTGCGTCCATTCGCGATGCCGCAGCGCTTCACCGGGAAAGATCGTGGGGCGATCCGGGAGATGGCGTTCGCGCCGCACGGTCTTCAGTTCGAACCAGCGCGCGCCCGCGAGGTAGCCGGCCGCGATGTTACGCGCCATCTGCGTTTGAGGACCGGACGCGATTCCGAGGGGAGCGCCGATCTCACCGGTCGGGCCCGCCTGACGCAGGTCGCAGCCGGGCACGCCCCGGAACATGGCGCGGCGGTGAACGCCGAACACCGAGCGGTCTCGATCGTAGCTCTTGGCGCTCTGGCGGATCAGCAGCGAGAGCGGGACGGGGCGAAGTTCGCTCATCGGTCTCCCTTCGAAGCAGTGGCGGCCATCGTAGCACGGGACGGCGCCCCGCAAGGAGCGTCGCGCGGCGCCGCTGTACCCTTCCCCCCGGACAGCGATCGTTGTATTCTAAGAATCAACATGGCACCGAACGATTTCCCCGAATCACGAGACGAGGATCCGCATGAGCTCTTCCCACAACTCCTACGGCACTGAACGGGAACTCTCCGCCGGAGGCGGCAAGTACCGTTACCACTCCCTTCCCGCCCTCATGGAACAGGGCTTCCCGGAAATCGGGAAGCTGCCGATCTCGAGACGCATTCTGCTCGAGAACCTGCTTCAGTACGAAGACGGGCGGATCGTCACGAAGGACGACATCGCGAAGCTGGCGAAGGGAACCGTGGGGGAAGAGATCGCGTTCCGTCCGGCGCGCGTTCTGCTGCAGGATTTCACGGGCGTGCCCGCCGTGGCGGATCTCGCCGCCATGCGCAACGCGATGGTGAGGCTCGGGGGCGACCCGAACAAGATCAACCCGCTGCAGCCCGCCGATCTCGTGATCGATCATTCGGTGCAGGTCGACAAGTTCGGAACGGCCGACGCCTTTCGCCAGAACGGGCTCATGGAGTTCGATCGCAATCAGGAACGCTACATCTTCCTGCGCTGGGGCCAGCAGGCGTTCCGGAACTTCCGTGTGGTGCCGCCGGAAACCGGCATCGTGCACCAGGTGAACCTCGAGTACCTCGGGCGCGTCGTTTTCACCCGTGAAGTCGACGGCGTCGCGCGCGCCTACCCCGACACGCTCGTCGGGACCGACTCGCATACGACCATGATCAACGCGCTCGGTATCGTCGGCTGGGGCGTCGGCGGGATCGAAGCGGAAGCCGCCATGCTCGGCCGGCCGATTTCGATGTTGATTCCCGAAGTCGTCGGATTTCGGCTGACGGGGAAACTGCCTGCCGGTTCGACCGCGACCGACCTCGTGCTCACCGTCACTCAGATGCTCCGGAAGCACGGTGTGGTCGGAAAGTTCGTCGAGTTCTACGGGCCGGCGCTTTCGAATCTCACGCTTCCGGACCGCGCGACCATCGCGAACATGGCGCCAGAGTACGGCGCCACGATCGGCTTCTTCCCCGTCGACGAAAAGACGCTCGACTACCTGCGTCTCACGGGGCGCGAGCCGGAGCAGATCGCGCTCGTCGAAGCGTACTGCAAGGAGCAGGGCATTTTCGTGAGCGAGGGGTACGAGGAACCCGTTTTCAGTTCGTCACTCGAGCTCGACCTCGGTACCGTGCATCCGAGCCTCGCCGGTCCGAGCCGCCCGCAGGACCGCGTCGATCTCCCGAAAGTGGGCGATAACTTCCGCGGTTCGCTGAGTCATTTTCTTCGCGTCGACGAGCAGAAAGCCGCCGCGGCGCTCACGCGCACGGGGGCGGTGAAGCAGAACGGCGATTCGTACGATCTCAAACAAGGCGCGGTCGTGATCGCGGCGATCACGAGCTGCACGAATACGTCGAATCCGAGCGTGCTGATCGCGGCAGGACTTCTGGCCCGTAATGCCGTCGCGAAAGGGCTGCACAGCAAGCCGTGGGTCAAGAC
>JABDJQ010000757.1 GCA_013002425.1 Gemmatimonadota bacterium | reverse complement strand
TTTATGCGGCGCGCGAAAGACGATGATGTCGTCGCGCGCGGGCGGGCGCACCTCGGGAAGCCTGATCTCGGTCCCCGGAATCCGCGCGCCGTACAGAAACTTGTTCGCGACGAGAAAATCTCCGACGAGCAGCGTGTCTTCCATCGAACCGGACGGAATCTGATACGCCTGAACCACGAACGAGCGCAGGAACAGAAAGATGGCGGCCGCCACGAAGATCGCTTCGCCGTAATCGCGAAGGAGATTCCCCCTCTTCTTCGGGGGCGTGACGCGCTTTCTCCTCGTGGCCATCGTGCTTCCTAAAAATGCGAAGAAAGGACGAAAGCCGCCCCTTCTTCGCCGTTCGGTTCGATCGAAAACGTGACGCGCTCGACCTCTTCGATCTGCTCGTCAAACCCTACCATATGCGCGTCGACGTACGCATCGATGACTGAGTAAAGGAGCGTGATGACGGACCACCACACCATGTCGCCGCGCGTGTCCTTCGAGTCGGCCACCCGTTCGTCGAGATAGGCGCTGTCCCAGCGCGGGTTCTCCGCGCTCCGCTCCTCGTCGTAGAAGCGGCCGCGGCGCTCGGCGACCCGGTATCGTAACAGAAAATACGTCTGAAGGCCGAAAACCACGCCGCCCCGGAACTCGCTCCCGTTCCGGAGTTGACCCCACCCGGGAACCACGAGCGACCTCGCGCTCGACCAGAACGGCGACACGGCAGCCTGGTCGGCTGCGATATCCGTATCGGCGCCGAGCGAGACGGAAGGCAGAATGAGAAGGAGCAGGACCGTCAGAAGAGCGAAACAGGAAACTGGCGGGAATGTGTGGGAATCGAACCCACCCCGGATGGGATTAGCACCCGGCTGAAGGATTTGAAGTCCCCGGGGCCCACCAGGACCCATCCACTCCCGTTTCCGACCGGTCGCCATTCTTATGGCACGAGTGCGATCGCGTCGATTTCGACCAGCACGTTCATGGGGAGCCCGCGCACGGCGACGGTGGATCGCGCCGGGAGCGAATCTCCGAAAGCGCGCGCGTACGCTTCGTTCATCTCCGCGAAGTGCGCCATGTCGGTCAGATAGACCGTGGTCTTGACGATCTGCGCGAACGAAGTGTTCGCGGCCGTCAGAATCGCCCCGAGGTTCGCGAGTACACGTTCGGTCTGCTCGGCGACACTCGTTCCCACGATTTTGCCGCTGCGCGGATCGAGCGCGATCTGGCCCGCGGTGAACAGAAACCCGTTCGCGATCGTTGCCTGGCTGTACGGGCCGACGGCAGCGGGCGCTTCGTCCGTATGAACGAGTGTGCGGGTTTTACTCAACGGTCACGCTCTTGGCCAGGTTGCGCGGTTGATCGACGTCGCATCCCCGCTCGACGGCAATGTAGTACGCGAGCAACTGCAGCGGAATCGACGACAGAATCGGAGTAAGCGGTTCGATGGTTGCGGGAAGATAGATCACGTGCTCCGCCCACTGCTTGATCACTTCGTCTCCCTCGGTCGCGATCGCGATGATCCGCCCCTTGCGCGAGTCGACCTGCTGAATGTTGTTGATCACCTTGTCGTAGGCGCTGTCACGAAGCGCGATGAATACGACCGGCATATTGCGATCGATCAGCGCGATCGGCCCGTGCTTCATCTCGGCCGCCGGATAACCTTCCGCATGGATATAGCTGATTTCCTTGAGCTTCAGAGCGCCTTCCAGGGCCACGGGGAAATTGTAACCCCGCCCGAGGTAGAGAGCGTTGTTGTGCTTGTGATAGCGAACGGCGATTTCGCGAATCATCTCGGCCTGGTCGAGAATCGTCTGTACCTGCTCCGGGATTCGCTTCAGCGCCTGAATGACGCGGCGCCCTTCGTCGCGCGACATGCGGCGCAGACGGCCGAGAAGCAGACTCAGAATCGTGAGCACCGTAAGCTGGGACGTGAACGCCTTGGTAGAAGCGAC
>JABDJQ010000461.1 GCA_013002425.1 Gemmatimonadota bacterium | reverse complement strand
CGGCGCAACGTGCTTTCGTCACGTTCAGCTCGACGGCCGGCACGATACAGGCCTCGGCGCTTACGGACTCCTCTGGCTATGTCGGCGTCAAGCTGACGGCGCCCGCGAGCGAATCCGACATCCAGGCCGAAGTCGTCTGCAGCGTCGAAGGAAGCGAAATCGACCCGACCGGCGCGTTCGGCGTTCCGCCGGACGAAGAGCAGACGGTCGGTATCGGCATCATCGCGTTCCGCGGGATTACGCTGAACGTGTCGACGGAAAAGGGTGAAATCGTCGCATCGGGATCCGATTCGACCGAAGTGCACTGCAGTGTTACGGAAACGGTAAGCAAGATCCCGGTCACGAACATCGACGTTTCGTTTGCGACCGATCTCGGCGCGATTTCATCGCCGGAACGCACGAGCGGATCCGGCATCGCGACCGCGAAAATCTGGTCTGACATCTATCCGGGCACCGTGAATATCGTCGCGTCGATCGAGTCGCTCAATGACTCGACGACGATGGAGTTCACGCCGCTGACGCTGACGCCTCTGAAGGCGACGCCGCGTTCGATTCTTCGAAGCGGCGACAAGTCCGTCATCTCGACGAAACTGCTGAACCAGAATAACAACCCCGTCGAGGGAATGACCGTTACGTTCAGTACGGACATGGGCGTGATTCCGGGTGAAGGCATCACCGACAGCCTCGGTGTCGTCGACGTCGAACTCACGAGCGGCGACTCCGTCGGCACGGCTACGGTCGTGGCCCGGTTCGGTTCGCTCGAAACGAGCACCGAGGTCGAGTTCACGAATCCGGTGGTCGAACCGATTCGCCTCGAAGAACTGTGGTGGGAGCCGCTCCCGATTGCAGACGGCGAAAGCGGCACGTACGTGAAGACCAGAATGCTGAACTCGACGAACAACCCGGTTGTCGGGAAGGTCGTCGAATTCGCCACGGATCTCGGTGTCATCGCCGAGAGAGACACGACCGACTCGCTCGGGATCGTGCAGGCGTGGCTCTACGGAATCGAAGATCTCGACACCGTGTATGCGCATGTGTCCGCGACGCACGGAAGTCTGACGGTTGCGGCCGTCGTGCCGTTCTATCCGCCGGGCTCCCAGACTCCGGTCGCGATGACGCTTACGTCCGCGCGAAACGACGTACAGGTTTCGGGTTCGAGCGGCCTGGAGAGCGTGGTCCTTACCGCCACGGCATTCGACGCTTCGGGCGATACGGTGCTGAGCGGTTCCGACGTCACGTTCCGGATCATCTCGAGTCCCGGTGGGGGCGAATTCCTGGTCTGGCCCGATTCGGGGCAGGGCAGTGAAGTCACCGTGCCGATCAAGAACAATTCCGCGCGCGTTACGCTGAACGCGGGTACGATCAGCGGGATCGTGGCGCTGCAGGCGGAAACGCAGGGCAGCGTGATTGCCTACGCCGAAGTCGGTATCACGGCAGGACCGCCGGCCTACGCAACGGTCGCGATCGATTCGATCGTAAGCGTGGTCTCCGGTGGCGGTGTGTACGCGTGGAAAGTCGCGTGCCTCGTAACCGACAAATACTCGAATCCGGTCGTCAACGGAACGCCGGTCTTCCTGACGCTTCACGAAGATACGTGCGGCACCGGTGAAGTGCCGTCGGGTCTTTCGATCTCCGGAAACGTGACTACGTTCAACGTACCGAGCTGCCAGGCTCTGCAGCCCGAACCGGGCATTGCATACGCCTGTATCATCGGGCCGCACCGACTCTTCTCCGAGTTCCCGAGCTTCGGGATCGAGGCGAGATCCGGTTCGAACGAAAAGCTCGGCTGCCTGAACATCGATCATGGTTCGGCGAACAACGAACCCGCGGCGATCGCGCTCCGCTCCGTGAGCGACAGCGTACTCTCCGTGAAGGGTGTCGGCGGCGACGAATCCTCGGTGCTGCAGTTCGAAGTGACGGACGCCCGCGGCTTCCCGCTCTCGAACGCGAATGCCGTCGACGTCGACTTCGAAATCGTCGCCCAGCCGGGTGGCGTGGTCGTCGATCCGATGACGGTTCGCACGAACGTGGCCGGTCTCGTGAATGTGACCGTCCGCTCCGGCACCGCGGCCGGCGTCGTCAAGATTCGTGCGTCGACCGGCGCCATCGAATCGAGCGTCGCTTCGATCACGATCACGGGCGGTCCGCCGGATCCGGCGCACTTCTCGGTCGCGACGAGCCCGGTCAATATCCCGGGTCTCCTGCTCCTCGGACAGGAAGCCACGCTGACGGCGTTCGTCTTCGACAAGTTCTCGAATCCTGTGCCTGTCGGTACGGCCGTGTACTTCACGACCGACTTCGGCGGCATCCTGGGCTCGGGACAGACCGGACCTTCGGGCCAGGCTCAGGTGACGCTGTACTCGGCTGATCCGCTGCCGACCTGCGGGGACGGCGGTCTTGTCACCGTGACGGCGAGCACGATCGGCGAAGACAACTCGACCATCAATACGCAAACAAATGTCCTCTTCTCGGGCGCCACGACGATCAGTGCGAACCCGAGTACCTTCGCGGTCGGACCGGGAGGGTTCCAGGACATCATAGTGACGATCAGCGATCAGTGCGGCAATCCGCTGGTGGCGGGTACCACGATCGACATCTCCACCACGGGTGGGAGTCTGGTCGGGAACGTCTCCTACACGATGCCGGACACGCGTTCCACGTCGTTCACCCAGTTCTGGGTGCGTCTCTCCGACGATGAAGCGGCCGAGCCGGATTCGAATCCGCCGCCGCCGGAGAACCACTCGATCGAGGTGGAAGTCGTGAGCCCGAACGGCAACGCGTCGCAGGTCATCTTTGGAACGATCGATTAATTCCCCGAGTGGGAAGGGAGTGGATGCAATGAGAATCGGGAAGTTAGCTTGGCTGGGAATGCTCGTGATCGGGCTTCCGACATTAGCCGGCGCGACCTCGGTCAATCTTCCCCTCACCCATGAGGGGGGGCCGTACCTGGGCGGTTTCGAAGTCGAAACCATGACCGACCAGGTGAACGGGCAGGAGATCCAGGCGATTCGCTATCTGGCGCGCCTGTCGTGGAAGCCGCAGAAGTATAC
>JABDJQ010000451.1 GCA_013002425.1 Gemmatimonadota bacterium | reverse complement strand
GCGAGATCCCCTCCATCCCTTCGCGCTTCACTTCCTTGCGAAGCTCTTTCACGTTCTCTTCCGTGAAGCCGGGCAGCGACTTTCCGTCGTAGAGCTTGAGCTTCTGCATGAGCGTCAGCTGCCCCTTGAGCGGATCTTCGAGGCGCGTCAGCACGGCCCAGATCGCGGCCATCTCGATCGTGTGCGGCGCGATATGCTTGTTCGGGATCTTCTTCGAGTTGTAGTCCTTCTGATAGATCCGGATCTCGTCTTTCAGTTTCGTGATGTACGGGATGTCGATCTTGACGGTGCGGTCGCGGAGCGCCTCCATGTATTCGTTCTTCTGAAGCTTGCGGAACTCCGGCTCGTTCGTATGCCCGATGATCACTTCGTCGATATCGGTCTGCGGGAATTTCTTCGGCTTGATCTTGTGCTCCTGCGACGCTCCCAGCAGGTCGTACAGAAACGCCACGTCGAGCTTCAGGACCTCGACGAACTCGACGATGCCGCGGTTCGCCACGTTGAACTCGCCGTCGAAGTTGAACGCGCGCGGATCCGAGTCCGACCCGTACTCCGCGATCTTGCGATAGTTGATGTCGCCCGTGAGCTCGGTCGAATCCTGGTTCTTTTCGTCTTTGGGCTGGAAGGTACCGATTCCGACACGATCTTTCTCGGAGATCAGCACCCGCTTCACGACGACGTGCTGAATCATCTGCGTCCAGTCGCCGTTGTATCGCTGCATGAGGTTCGCGTACATGTACCGGCAGAACGGGTTCAGTTCCCCTTCGAGAACGACCGGATAGTCGGTGCGTTCGTTCAGGGTCTCGAGCAGGGCCCGGCGCGTGTCCATCGGCAGGAGCTTCAGGGGCTCTTCGTGCATCGGGCTCCAGTCGATCCGGTCGCTGTCGGGGTCTTTCCAGCCGAATGTGAAGAGAGCGCCTTCGGGGGTGCGCGAATACTCCTCGAGGCCGCGCTTCAGAAGCCGCACGATCGTGGACTTCGAGCTGCCTACGGGGCCGTGGAGGAGCAGAATGCGCTTTTCCGGCCCGTACTGGTAGGCGCCGGCCTTGAAGATGTTGACGAGTTTCATGAGGGGGACGTCGAGGCCGAAGATGGCATCTTCGCCGCCCGTCATGGGATCGTCGAAGAAGTTGTAATGCACGATGCGTTTCTTGCTGTCTTCGAACTCGTGCGATCCGTACGAAAGAACCATGTCGTACACGCGCTGGTAAGCGGTGCGTACGAGTTTCGGATTTTCCAGGACCATGTCGAGGTATTGCTCGAACGACCCTGTCCAGTTGAGTTTCTGGTAGTGATCCGTGTCCTGGTGGTCACGGATCCGATTGATGATTTCGGCACCCCTTGACATGTGATACGTCC
>JABDJQ010000440.1 GCA_013002425.1 Gemmatimonadota bacterium | reverse complement strand
CTTTCAGGATGCGCGGCGCATCGAACTCGGCCTCAAGATAGGAGCGGGGAATTGAGCATGAGAAGCACCTGCGCCATCACCGTCGCCGCGGCGCTCCTGATCCTGGCGCTCCCCACGGGCTCCCGGGCTCAGCTCGTCCCGGTCGTTCCGCAGGCGGAACGCGGCCGGATCGACGCCGAGCGCGCGGGTACGCTCGACGGCGCCAACATTCGAACCAGCTTCTGGAACTACGGCATGGTGGGCGATTTTCCGCGCGATCCGGCGAACGTCGATCTGTCCGTCTTTCATTCGGTCGAAGTCCCGAAGGGGAGCGGCATGAACTACGGGGACGGCATCACGCCGTTCGTTCTCGCGAAGATCAAACAGAACAACGGCCTCGAGTCGTACATCATGGAAACCGGTTTTCGCGAACGCCAGGGGCTCAGCCCCCTGTTCGACCGCGTGATGCGCTTCGAACCGCGCCCGGGATTCTTCCAGGCGGACCCCACCGTGAACCGCGCGCTCTCTCCCGCGATCAGCAACGATCCCCGGACCTGGCCCGGGTTCTGGCCCGACAAGCTCGACGACGCGTTCGATCCCGGCTGGCCCGCGTCGTGGAACGGCTACTTCGGTAAACGCCCCGCGGCTGACCTCGAGAGCTTCAGTGTCATGGACGACGATTTCTACGACGCGTGGGACTACTACCCCGACAGCCGGGACAGCACGCGGCGGGGCCTCGGTCTCCGCATCGAAGTGCGCGGATTCCAGTGGGCCAACCCGCAGGCGAGCAACGTGATCTTCTGGCACTACGACATCACGAACGAGTCCACGACCGACTACGACGACAACATCATCTTCGGTCTCTACATGGACTCCGGTGTCGGCGGATCCGGGCTTTCGTGCGACGGCATCTTCGAGTCCGACGACGACAACGCGTTCTTCGACAAGGCGTCCGACCTGAACCTCGTCTACACGTGGGACAAGGGAGGGCATGGAGTCGACCTTTCGGGACAGTGCGGCACCACGGGGTACCTGGGCTACGCGTACCTCGAAACTCCGGGCGCCCCGTTCGACGCGCTCGACAATGACGACGACGGAATGCTGAACGAAGTGCGCGACGGCGGGCCCGGCCAGAAGATCGTCGGACAGGAGAACATTCGCGCGCACGCCGCGGCGACGTACGATCTCGCCGCGTTCGAGCAGGCGTTCGGCGTGATCGAGAAGCGCCCCGCATACAAGGCCGGCGTCTGGTGGACGGGCGACGAAGACCTCGACTGGGACTTGAACTTTCACGATGTCGGCCAGGACGGTGTCGCGGAAACCGGCGACCCGGGCGAGCTCGACGGCATGCCGACCCTCGGGGAGCCCTACTTCGACAGGACGGACATCCACGAGTCCGACATGATCGGTCTCACCGGATTCAAGATGAACCGGATCCGCGTCGGCCAGGGGAACCCGAACCCGGAAGTCGACGGCGTTCTCTTCTTCACGAACGATCAGAAGTGGCCCGAGAGACTCTACAAGCAGTTCACGGCGCCGACCGAGTCGGCCCGTTTCGATTCCGCGGTGGCCAGCAATTACAACATCGGTTTTCTGTTCGCCTCGGGGCCGTTCGTGTTGAAAGCGGGCCAGACCGAGCGGTTCAGCCTGGCGCTCGCGTACGGGTCGAACCTGACCGAACTCAGGGAGAACGTCAGAACGGTGCGCCTGATCTACGATTCGAATTACCAGTTCGCGGTGCCGCCTCCCCTCCCGACGCTCAGCGCGGAAGCGGGCGACGGTTTCGTGACGCTCACGTGGGACGACAAGGCCGAACACGGTTTCGATCCTGTCACGTTCGAGAACGATTTCGAAGGCTACCGGATCTATCGATCGACCGATCCGAGCTTCCTGGACCCGAGGGTCATCACGAATGCGACCGGTACGGCGCCGATCGGGAACGGCCGGCCGATCGCCCAGTTCGACCTGATCGACGGCCGGACGGGGTTCTCGGATCAGACCGTCGAAGGGACGGCGTACTGGCTCGGAGAAGACACGGGCATTACGCATGTCTGGACGGACACGACGGTCACGAACGGACAGCTCTACTACTACGCGGTGACTTCCTACGACTTCGGCTCGGACTCCCTCGGGTTCGCGAACGCGGACGCCGACACGATCAACTTCTATCCGTCGGAAAACGCGATCTCGGTCACGAGAACCGCGCGGGGCGGCACGATCCTCGCCCAGAACGTCGTCGAGGTCCGTCCCAATCGAAAAGTCTCCGGGTTCACGCGGGCGGAGTCGAACGACGTGGTGCACGAAGAGGGCCGGGGCGACGGAAGCGTTCAGATCGAAATCGTGAACTCCGAGGCGGTCCCCGACGACCACGAGTTCAAGATCCGTTTCAATGGATCGGCCGACAGCATCCGCGCCACGTCCTATTACCTTACGGATGAAACTTCAGGCAAGGAAGTATTGACACGCGGAACGGATCTCGCGGGCGAGGGGAGCGGACCGGTGGGACTCGGAATCCTTCCGATCATCGATACGCCGGAAACGGTTCTGATCGACACGCTCGCCACCGGATTCGATGCCGGCAGTCCGACGAACGCGTCCCTCACCGTCACGTACCAGACCGGCGGGTTTCTGTCGCTCCCGATCAACCGCGTCCGGCCCGGCTTCCCCGACGACATCACGATCATGTTCTACGACGAGATCGTCGACACGTCGCTGTTCGTCAATCCGACACCCGCTCTGCCCGTCAAGTACGAGGCGTTCGCGCACGCGCCGGATCGGGATTTCCAGCTCGACACGAAGTTCTTCGACACGGACGGCGACGGCACGCTCAGCGCGCCGAACGAGTTCATCGATATCATTACGTACGGCCCCGACAGGCCGACGCTCCCGATCGGCACGTGGCGCATCAAGATCGCGGCCCGCGACGCCGAAGATGATTCGCTGATCCCGCCCGCGGGCGGGGACGTCTTCCGGCTGCGACTCGAGCGTCCCTTCGGCCCCGACGATCTTCTGAGTTTCCGGACATCGGGCGAGTTCATCGACGAGTCCGTGGCGAACAGAACCGAAATGAAACCGTACGTGGTTCCGAACCCCTACGTGGGATCGGCCAGTTTCGAACCGGAGCGCTTCGCGATTTCCGGGCGCGGAGAACGTCGCATCGAGTTCCGCGGCATTGCCAGGAACGCGACCGTGCGGATCTATACGGTCCTCGGCGACCTCGTGCAGACGCTCACACAGAACGGATCGGACGACGCGTTCGTTGCGTGGAACCTGCGAACGCGGGACAACCTCGACGTCGCTCCCGGCCTCTACATTTATCACGTGGACGGCGGAGACGCGGGCACCGCGACAGGAAAGTTTGCGATCATAAAATGAGAGCCAGGCGTCACATTCGAAATACGCTCTTCGCGGTCACGGCGGTCGCACTGCTATGCCCCGCGGCTGTCCGCGCGCAGAGCAAGACGGGGACGACGATCGGGCAGTTCCTCCTGATCGAGCCGAGCGCCCGGATCAGCGCGATGGGGAACGCCGGTGTCGCGCTTTACGACGGGATCCAGTCGATCTACTACAACCCGGCCGCGGCCGGTCAGTTGACGCGGTACGAATTACAGGTCACGCACAGCGAATGGCTTGCGGGCATCAACTACGACTACGTCGCTCTCGGAGTTCCGATCGAGTCCGTCGGCAACTTCTTCCTCTCGGTGACTTCGCTGCATTCGGGCGACATCGATGTTCGCACCGTCGGCCAGCCCCTCGGCACGGGCGAGCGGTTCACGGTCGAGAATCTGGCGCTCGGCGTCGGATACGGCCGTCAGTTCACGCCCCGGTTCGGCGCCGGCATCCAGGCGAACTACGTCGAGGAGACGGTCTGGCACACGTCGCTTCGCACGTGGACGATCGGCGCGGGAACGGCCTATCGTTTTCCCGGCGGGCTCAGGCTCGGCTCCAGCATTTCGCATTTCGGCACGCGCGCCGGATTCGGGGGACGCGACCTGCGCATCCAGTACGATGCCGACCCCGATGTCTTCGGAGACAACAGCGCACTTCCCGCCGAACAGTTCGCGGACGACTTCGCCGTGCCCATTCTGTTCCGCGTGGGCGTCACGATGCCGCGCGAACTGAGCCCGAACAGCATGCTTCTCGTTTCCGTGGACGCGTTTCATCCGAACGACAACAAGGAGAGCGTGAGCTTCGGGACGGAATGGACCTGGAACAATACGCTCGCGCTTCGTGCCGGGTATCAGGACCTCTTTCTGGAAGACTCGGAAGTGGGTCTTACGCTCGGCGTCGGAATCGGCGGGCGGATCGACCTTTCCGTATTCGATTTCGATTACGTCTGGGCGGACCATGGCCGTCTCGACGCCACACATCGTTTTACATTTGCACTGGGATTTTGAGGTAAAGGAACGAAATGCACAAACTACTGACAGCCGGCCTTCTTCTTCTGCTTCTTGTCCCGCATGCGTCTGCGATCTCGGAAGAAGCATTACTCGACTCGATCCAGCGAACGTCCTTCGCGTATTTCTGGAACGAAGCGAACCCTTCGAACGGTCTCGTCAAGGACCGCGACACCGGCGGATCTCCCGCGAGCATCGCGTCGGTCGGTTTCGGCCTGTCGGCCATCTGCGTCGCGATCGACCACGGCTGGATCACCAGGTCACAGGGAGTCGACCGCGTTCTCACGACACTGCAGACTTTCTGGACGTGTCCGCAGAACGCGAGTGCGGACAGCGCCTGCGGCTACCGCGGACTCTTCTATCACTTCCTCGACATGAACACCGGACTCCGCGCCTGGAGCTCGGAACTCTCCACGATCGACACGGGGCTTCTGTTCGCGGGCATCCTGCATGCGCGGGAGTACTTCGACACGAACGACTCGCTCGATATCGAGATCCGCGCCATCGCCGACTCCATCACGCAGCGCGCCGAGTGGGACTTCACATGGACGGGCGGCGGCATCAAGATGGGCTGGACGCCTGAGACGGGTTTCAACGGATTCGGCGAATGGGTCGGCTACAACGAAGCGATGATCATGTACATCATCGCGTTCGGCTCGCCCACGCATCCCGTGCCCGGAGTCGCGTGGAACACGTGGACGAACAATTACTTCTGGGGCAGTCACTACGGCTACCAGTACGTCGAGTTCCCTCCCCTGTTCGGGCACCAGTACTCGCACTGCTGGATCGACTTCCGGAACATTCACGACACGTATATGCAGAACAAGGGCATCACCTACTTCGAGAATTCGCGGCGCGCCACACTCGCGCAGCGCGCCTACTGCATCGACAACCCCGGCAACCAGATCGG
>JABDJQ010000439.1 GCA_013002425.1 Gemmatimonadota bacterium | reverse complement strand
CTGATCCGCCAGATCATGAAGATGCAGGAAGACGTGCACTGGGCGCTCGGCCGCGACCGCAAGTTCGCGTCGATCGGTATTTACGACATGAAGGGACTCGAAGGTCCGATCGCGTTCCGCCCCGTCGGGCCGACCGAGCTCGAATTCGTTCCGCTCGCGAGCACCGACGGGAAAGCCGTGACGCCCGCGGAGATTCTCGAGCACCATCCGAAAGGGCGCGCGTACGCGGACCATCTCGCGAACTTCAAAGCCTACCCCCTGCTGATCGACGCGAACGGGCAGGTGCTCAGCATGCCTCCCGTCATCAACAGTCAAGAAACCGCGCTCACGACGAACGCGACGGATCTCTTCATCGACGTCACGGGAATCGGCCCGCGGCCGGTGGCGAAGTCGATGAACGTCGTCACTTCGTCGCTGCTCGAACTGCTCCCGGGCGCGCGGCTCGAGACGGTCACGATCGTGCGCGACGGCAAGCGGCGCGCCACCCCCGACTTCACGCCGCAGCCGTTCACGCTGAATCCTGAAGCGACCGCGAAGATGATCGGGATGCCGCTCGAGAAGGAACGCGTGCGCGAACTGCTTACGAACATGCGCCACGACGCCGTGATCGAAGGCGACCGGATCGCCGTGCAGATTCCGGCGTATCGAAACGACATTCTGCACGAAGTCGACCTCATGGAAGACATCGCGATCGCGATCGGCCTGGCGAACATTCCGCGCGAACTCGTGCCGAGTTTCACGCAGGCGGAAGAGCGCCCCGAACGCGCCGTGCAGCGTCGCGCCCGCACCGTGTTGAACGGCCTCGGATACGCCGAAGTCATGAGCCTCATGCTCACGAACCCGGCCGACCACTACGAGAAGACGCGGCGCCCCGATCCGGGCAACGCGGTTCTGGTCGACAACCCGGCGTCGCAGGACCAGTCGATGCTTCGTACGGACCTCGCGTCGTCGCTGCTGGTGCTGCTCGCGCAGAACCGCGGCGCAGGCGTCACGCTCCGCATGTTCGAGGCCGACGACGTCGTGCGGATCGAACCGGGCGAAGAGGAGCCCGTGGAGGCCCTCAGGGTCGCGGCCGCGCTCCAGGACCGCCGCGCCGGGTTTGCGGACATCAAAGCCGTATGCGACGCGATCGGCCGGGAACTCGGCCTCGCGTTCACATATGAAACATCCTCCGACCCCCTCTTTCTGGAGGGGCGAGGAGCCGAATTAAGGAATGGAAGCCGGACCCTCGGAGTTCTCGGCGAGGTACACCCCGCCGTACTCGAGAACTTCAATATTCAGGTGCCGGTCGCACTTCTCGAACTCGAATGGGATGGGTAACGGGATGAGTACCGTGGATATCAAAAATGTGCCGCTCGACCGCAAGACTGTCGCCCGGATCGTGCACGATTCGGAAATCGACCTTCGCGTCGCTTCGATCCGCGAGATGAACCGGATCGTGAACGAGATCGAAAGCAAACTCGAAATCGACTTCATACGGATGGAGTTCGGAGTCCCCGGACTGCCGACTCCGGATCTCGCCATCGACGCGGAAGTAGAAGCTTTACGAACGAAGCGTCTCGCGAACCGCTACGCGCCCTTCGACGGCGTGCCCGAGCTGAAACGGGAAGCGGCGCTCTTCGCGAAGAACTTCATGAACGTCGAGGTTCCTCCGGCATGCTGTGTCCCGACCGTCGGCGCCATGCAGGGCGGCTTTCTCGCGCAGGCGGTCGCGGGCCGCATGGATCCGAAGAAACAGACGATCCTGTTCCTGCACCCGTCGTTTCCCGTGAACCGCCAGCAGACGCGCTTTCTCGGATTCAAAGAAGACCACATCGACTTCTACGATCATCGCGGTGACAAGCTGATCGAAGCACTCGACGAACGTCTTGCGCAGGGCGACGTGGCCGCCGTCCTCTGGTCGAGCCCGAACAATCCGTCGTGGATCATCCTGACGGATGACGAACTGGCGGGCATGGGGCGGGTCCTCGACAAACACGGCGTAATCGGAATCGAAGACCTCGCGTACTTCGGCATGGATTTCCGCCAGCACTACGGCGTACCGGGAGAGCCTCCCTATCAGCCCACGATCGCACGCCATTGCCGGCGGTGGTTCGTGCTCTTTTCGGCGTCCAAGGCGTTCAGCTACGCCGGCCAGCGGATCGGCGTCGCTTACATCGCGCCGGACCTGATGGAAGAGGAATCCGAGTATCTGAAGCCTTTCTTTTCGACAAAGAAGGTCGGATACGCGTTCCTGCACGGCGGAATCTATCCGACGACCGCCAGCGTGCCGGAAGGTCCCCAGCACGGCCTCCTCGCCCTCATGCGCGCCGCGAACGAAGGGCATCTCGACTTCACCGATCTGACGCGCGAGTACGGGCGGCGGGCCGAAGTCATGAAACGGATGTTTCTCGAGAACGGCTTCGAAATCGTATACAAAGACGACCTGGGCGAGCCGCTCGCGGACGGGTTCTACTTCACGTTCTCCTATCCCGGTTTCGACCAGGGCTACGAACTCATCGCGGAGATGCTGCACTACGGTATCAGCGCCATTACGCTCGACTCCGCGGGGAGCTGTCGCAAGGAGGCCGTCAGGGGCTGTGTATCGCTGGTGCATCCGACCCGGTTTGACGAGCTACAGTACCGGCTGCGGCAGTTCCATCAGGATCACCCGCGCGACTGACCCGTCCGGTCTTGCGTCCTTCACGGCGCCCGTATGTCATGAATCGTCTCATTCTGTAACACTTCTTTACAGATCGCCGCAGAATGTCCGAACTTTGTCACATTCGTGCACACATGATCGGATTTCACCATAGTTGAATTGCGACTCTTCGACTCGTAAAGATTCGACTTTCCTGTACGTTTCAGCGCGCACGCCCTCCCTCCTTCATTGACAACACACCTCTCCGCTTGGTATATTCTTCAGGAATCAATTACTGAAGCAGTTCCGAATCTACCCTCCACGGAACATTCTCTCCCGCGCTTCATGCACGTCTCCCGAGTCGACTCCCGCCCCCGAAAACAGGGGAAGAGGTATTTCTATGAGAGTCTCGCTAAAGATCATGTGGATGCTCTGCGTCCTGTCACTCGTCGTACTCTGGGCGGCGTCGCCCTCGTGGGGCGTTGTGGAAACATTCGACGGCCCGCCGGCGGGAACGGTTGTCGCCGGTGATCTGCCACAAGGCGGCACGGCCCCCGGAACCACATTCTCCGACTTCGATGTGTCGGTCATCAACAACAGCGGACCGCAGTCCTGTATCATCTTTGATTCGTCCAGCCCGACAGGCCAGGACTGGGATCTCGGCACGCCGAACCAGGACTTCGGCGGCCCCGGAATCGGATCCGGCGGCCTCGCCGGAGAGCCCGGGGAAAACGCGGTGGCGCTCGGCAACCTGCTCATCATCGCGGAGGACCTGGGCGATGCGAACCTCGACGATATCGTGGACGATCCCGACGATGAAAGAGACGGCGGATCGATCGCCTTCCTGTTCCATTCGCCGGCACAGCCGGTTTCGATCACGCTCGTCGACATCGACGAGCAGCTTCTCGGTCTCGACATGGACGGCGGCGGCGCTCTCGAGATCAGCGTCCAGGGATCGGCCGCGGGCAACAACTCCGTGCAGAAAGTAGACCTCACGAACTACAATCTCGTTTCCAGCATCCGGATCAATTTCATCGGAAGCGGCGCGATCGGTGAGATCGAGTATCGGACTCCCACAACCGCCACAGAAGAGACGAGCTGGACGACGGTCAAGGAACTGTTCCGGTAGAATTCGGCCGAAAGAAGAGGAGAAGAGAAGAGAAGCAGCGTGTGGGGAAATCAATTCTCTCGACCGCTCGGCCTGGCCGAATGGCCAAGTAAAGAGGCCTCGCGGATCCGAGAACTGATTTCCCCCGCGCTGCTTTCGTCTGTTCCCTCCGTATCATATGCAGCCCCGCCCGCTCTCCTCCGTCCGATCTTCCTCCCCCTCCGTCCGATC
>JABDJQ010000428.1 GCA_013002425.1 Gemmatimonadota bacterium | reverse complement strand
TCTCATATCCGCGCTCCGCGATCCCGATCCCGTGCTCTACTACGAACATATCGGGCTCTATCGCGACCCTTCGATCCGGCAGTCGATCGAGGAAGCCGCGCAAGCGGAGATCCCGCTCGGGAAAGCCGCGCTCCGGCGCGCCGGCTCCGATCTCGCGCTCGTTTCGTACGGCGCATACGCGCATGTTGCCGCGGCCGTCGCCGGGCGGCTCGAGCGCGACGGTCATTCGGTCGCCGTTCTCGACCTCCGCTCGCTCGTGCCCCTCGACAGGGAAGCGCTGCTCGCCGTGGCGCGCCATTGCGGCAAAGTCATGATCGTGCAGGAAGACGCGAAAACGGGCGGAATCGGCGAGTCGCTCGCGTCGAAGATTCAGGAAGAGGCGTTCGAATATCTCGACGCGCCCGTGCGCGTGGTGGGCGCGCTCGATACGCCCGTACCGTACTCGCCCCCGCTCGAAGCGTTCTACCTGGCCGGTGAAGACGCGGTATACGAAGCGGCGAGAAATCTGCTGGAGTACTGAGGGGTTCGGACCGAAGGAAGAGAGATCACGCCGACGAGGAACGGCGCCTAACGCACGACCACGAGACGTCCCGTGCTCGACCGCTCATTTCCCGCCCACCGCACGAAGTACGTCCCCGCCGCCACGCCGCGCCCGCTCCGGTCGCGCCCGTCCCATACGATGCGCGGTGCGCCGGAAACGCCTTCGACACGCGCGGTAAGATCGCGCACGAGGCGTCCCGTCACGCTGTACACGCCCAGTGAGCGCGTTTCGCGGTGCTCGTCCGTCTTGCCGAAGTCGCTCGTGAACGCGATCGTGGTCCCGGAGCGCGTGATCGACGGCTCGAGCCGGAACGCGGCGTCACGCCCCCCCGGCATCGAAGCGGCGGCGGCCACGCTCGTGAAACCGCACTGCCCGTCTCGCAGCGAGTCGAGATCCTGCGTCGAGTGATACGGCACGTAAGCGTAAGCATCGGCCGTATCCAGGTAGATCGCGATCAGCGAATCGTCGGTGATGTATTCGCACGAGAACACCGGCTTGCCGCGAATCAGATATTCGTCGAGCTGCGTGATGCGCACGGTTTCGGGATTGTACGGATTGTTGACCGACGCGCCGCCGCGGAAGAACACGCTCTCGACGCCGATCGCGTCGATCGTGGAGTAGTAGTTGTCCGCTTCGGTCGCCGTCACTCCGGGCGAAACCGTGATGAACTCGCCGTTCTGCGGCACGATCACGAAGTCAGGGGCGCCGTTCGCGGCGGCATAACCGGCGATCGTGTCGACGAACGCGATCATGTCGTTATCGGAATCCGGGTTCTCCGAATCCCAGAACAGGTACGAATCGACGAGGTCGAGATAGACGCCGTCGAACCCCTGCGCGAGGATCCTGTCCAGGTACAGAAAGATGATGTCCTGCCACTCCGGCATCCAGTACCGCACCTTGAAGTTATCGGGGAAGTTCGGGTTGAACGGGCCGAGCCACGCGGGCGGATTGCCGATCCAGCCGGGCTGCCAGTAGAAGCGGTACGTCTCCGCCTCGCCGATCGACAGATAGGCGAGCAGCGACTTCCCCGACTGCTTCATGTCGAGCACCTGCTGAGGCGTATACTCGCCCCCTTCTCCACCGGTACTCGAATAGTCTGTTACCTTGACGTTGAACGTGGGATTTGCGACAACCTGCTGCGGCACGGTATTCTGTAACTGATACGCCCATCCGCACGGATCCGGGAGATCCGCGAGGAGGGCACAGGGAAACAAAAGAAGGACAATCAGTGGAAGAGTTCGCATATTTGCCACATATCTGAGTTGATATTTAGCGCTCAGTGTACCATAAGACGGCTGAGGCCGGAATCGCCGCGCGCGACGGCGGCCTCGAAAGCACGAGGAAGTTCATGAAACTGCTGATTTTCGATATCGACGCCACGCTCCTTCTCTCGGGCGGAGCGGGGGCACGGGCGCTGGACAGGGCGTTTGAGGAGGTGACGGGAACTCCCGACGGAATGGAGGGAATTCGCTTTCACGGCATGACCGACTACGCGATTATCCGGCAGATGGGACAGCTCCACAGAGGGGAAGAGCTATCGAGAGAACAAATGGACTCCATTCGATCTCTCTATGCAAAATATCTCGTCCCCGAACTCGAACACGGCCCCGGATTCCGCGTGCTCGATGGCGTCGTGGCGCTGCTCGACCGCCTGACCGACAACCACCACTATCATCTCGGGCTCGCCACCGGCAATTTCGCCGAAACGGGGAAGATGAAGCTGCGGCGCGGAGAGCTGGATCACTACTTCCACTACGGCGGATTCGGAAGCGATTCCGAGATTCGGCCGGAGCTTACGAAAGTGGCCGTGGAGAAGGGCAGGGAGCACGCGGGCGCCCCGGATCTCGCGCGCGACTCGGTCTACGTGATCGGCGACACGATTTACGACATTCGGAGCGGAAACGAAGCGGGGGCGCGCACGATCGGGGTCGCCACGGGATCGACGCCGGCGGCCGATCTCGCGAAAGAAGGCGCTTACGCGGTCATGAACGACCTGACGAGCATCGAGGAGTTTCTGACGATCATCGAGAGCTGAATCTAGCGCGAGAACATCGACTTCATCACATAGCCCGCCATCTTCGGATTCTCGCGCAGACGCCTCGTCGAATACGCGTACCATGCCGCGCCGAACGGGACGTAGACGCGAAGCTTGTGGCCGTCCGCGATCAGCAGGTCGCGCAGATCTTCCGTCACGCCCAGCAGCATCTGAAATTCGTAGCGTGTTTTGTCGAGCTGCAATTCGCGAATGATGGCGTCCGCCTCCCAGATGAGACGCTCGTCGTGCGTGGCGATCCCCACGTAAACGCCGCGCTCGAGCGCGCGACGCATCGCGAACGCGAAGTTCCGGTTGACCGCAAGCGGATCCTTCCACGCCAGGGTGCGCGGCTCGACGTAGATCCCCTTGCAGAGACGAATGTTCCCGTTCATCGCGATGATGTCGCTGACGTCGTCCTGCGTGCGGCGCATGTACGCCTGAATCGCCACGCCCACGTTCGTGAACTCTTCCCGAAGGCGGCGATGAATCGCGAGCGTGACTTCCGTGACGCTTGAATCTTCCATGTCGATGCGCACGAACCGTCCCTGCTCCGCGGCCTCTTTCACGATCACGCGCACGCGCTGGAAACAGTACTCCGGGTCGAGCAGAAGGCCGAGCGACGACAGCTTGACGGAGATATTGGAGTCGAGGCCGTGTCGCCGGATCGCTTCGAGCGCCGCGATGTAAGCTTCGACAGACCGATCGGCCTGGTCGAGCGATTCGATGTACTCGCCGAGAACGTCGAGTGTGGCGCACGCGCCCTTCGCGTTCAGGTCCTTGATGACCGCAACCGCTTCCTCGAGCGTCTCGCCGGCGATGTAGCGCGACGAGACCTTCTTGACGATGGGCTTCGGGACGAGCGGCAGAAGGCCGACCGTCGCCTTGTCGATGAAACCTGCGATATCACACCTCCACCCCGGGATTATACAGGGCTCCTTGCCTGCGCAACACCCATCCGTTACATATCAGACATGGAATCGAATGAAAAAAATCTGGAAGGCCTGTTCCGGTTCCTGACCGACGCCGGCGCGGGGATCATGGGGTCGCCTCTCGGCGTGCCGACGGCGCTCCACTTCGGGGACCCCGTCGCCGAGCACCACGCGGCACGAACGGGCCCCGCCGTGATCGACCTGTCGCACCTCGGCTCCATCCGGGTCGGGGGGGGCGACCGCGCCGCATTCCTCCATCGCATGGTGACGAGCGACGTATCCGCCATGATGCCGGGCGAGTCCCGGCCATCCGCTTTTCTCACCACGAAGGGCAAGTTCGTGGCCGTTTTCGATCTGATCTGCGAAGAGGACTCGTTCGTGATCGTGACTCCGCGCGAAGACCTCGACCCCCTGCTGGCCGATCTTACGAAGTACGCGATTCTCGATGACGTCGCGTTCACCGACGAATCGGTCGCGCGCGCGTCCATTCACCTCTCGGGTATCGAGGACGTGCGACAGGAAGACATGCCGGATCACGTTCTCGTCAGGAAGAATCGGACCGGAGAACCCGGTTGCGACCTCCATATGCCGGCCGACCGGGTTGTCTCGTTCTGGAAATCACTTGTCGAAGCCGACACCACGCCCGTCGGGCACATGGCGCACGAAACGCTCCGTATCGAGGCCGGCATCCCGCGCGCCGGCGCGGAGCTCACGGGCGACATCGGCCCGCTCGAAGCGGGGATGCCCGAACTCGTTTCGTTGACGAAGGGGTGTTACCGCGGACAGGAGGTGGTGGCGAAAATGCACTATATCGGCAAACCGCCGAAACGGATCGTGGGGCTCGGTATCGACGACGCCGACGAGGACGCACCGGAAGACGCCGCCGGCGCCCTTCCCGCGCCCGGCGATCCGATCATGAGCGACGGAAAGAACGTGGGCCGCGTGACATCGGCGGCCTACGGACCGACTCTCGGGCGACGCGTCGCGCTCGGCCTCGTTCGCGCCCGGGCAATCGAAGAGGGCGCCCCGGTCACGTGTGAAACCGCACGCGGCATCCTCGTCATGCGATTCGAAGAGACGCCGTTTCGCTAGCCCTCGCGCGAGCGCCGCGACTCCGAGATGCGCACGATCACGAACGCGATCAGAGCCACGACGAAGAAAACGAGCAGCATCCACGCCACGCCCTGCAACGTGCCGATCACGGTCCGGTACACTTCCAGAATCCAGCGGTCGCGTGTCAGCACGAGGATCTCGGCCTTTGCCTCGGGTCCGCCTACATGAGTCTGCGGCAGCAGGTAGCTCTCCAGACGGTAGAATTTCACGCCGCTCGAGATCCCCACGACGAAGATCGCGAACTGCAGGTAGCGCTGCCATGCCGCGCTGATCGGATCGTTGATGATGCGGTCGAGGATCGCTTCCGTCGACCCGCGAAAGATGCGGGCCACGATCCAGCACACGGTGAATGCGATCGCGAAAGTGACGAAGAACAGAGTGAGTACCATCGCGTTCCCTCCTTCTAGCTCCATTTCGGCTTCCTGCGCGTGTACATGCGATGCGCCAGGCTGAAGAGGCGCGGAAAGTGGCGCTTCAGTTTTACGGCATGCGCCTCGACGCCGCCGATCGTGATCTCCTCGCGCCCGGTTTCGATCGCGCGCGCGATGAGGTGCGCGCATCGCGCGGCGCTCATGCCGCCGGGGCGCGTATAGGCGTTCGCTTCGCCGAGCGGTTTTCCGTCGGGGCCGATCGCGCGCTTCGCGATCTCCGTTTCGACCACGCCCGGGCACGCGATCGTAACGCCGACGCCGTGCGGTTCCACTTCGTATCGCAGCGAATCGAAAAAGCCGTGGAGCGCGTGTTTCGAGGCCGCGTAGCTCGCCTTCGACACCGTACCGTACTTCCCGAGCACCGAACTTACGACCGTGATGCGGCCGCCGCCTCCTTCCATGAGCAGAGGAAGCGCCGCCCGCGCAAGCGCCGCCGGCCCGAGGTAGTTCGTCCGGATCAG
>JABDJQ010000412.1 GCA_013002425.1 Gemmatimonadota bacterium | reverse complement strand
CGTGCCGGCCTCCGCAATCGAGCGCCGGGAGCAGGCGATTCGCTCCCCCTACCCCGTAACGTGGGTCGACTTCGCGGTCGGTGGCGCGAACCTGCACGGCCTTTCCGATCTTCTCGAAAGCGTCCCCGGCGTGCGGGTGAAGCGGTACGGCGGCCTGGGGGCGATCGCGACGCCGTCCGTGCGAGGGAGCGGGGCGAGCCAGGTCGAAGTATTCCTCGACGGAGTGTCGATGAACTCGGCGCAGTGGGGCATCACGAATCTGAGCGACCTTCCCGTGCAGCACCTCGATCATGCCGAAATCTACCGAAGCGGCGCATCGCTCGCATCGGGACGCATCGGAATCGGCGGCGCGCTGCATCTCTACTCGCGGCGCGCGGATGCGCCCCGCACGACATTCACCTCTTCCGCCGGCAGTTTCGACACGTACCAGAATTCGCTCTTTCACTCCCGGCCGGTCGGCCCCGCACAACTGCTCGCGTCGTATTCGCGAACGGAAAGCGACGGCGACTTCACGTATCGATACGATCCCGGCACGCGCTTCTACAACGAAAGCGACGACAGCGAAGTGCGCCGCGAGAACAACCGCTTTCATGAAGAAGGTTTGCTCCTGAAGCTTCTCTCGCCGCTTCCCGGGGGAGCGTCGATCCAGGCGCAGGGAGACTGGTACGACCGGCGCGGCGGGATCGCGGGTCACGGGAACCTGCTTTTCGACGCGGCGTCGAGCGAAGGGACCCGGCGGCTCACGTCCCTCCTCGTAAACGCGCCGCCGATGGCCGGAGGGCGCTTCAAGAACGAAGCCTCCGGTTATCTTCTCGCACGCACCGCGCGTTTCGAAAACCCGCTCCTCGAAAAAGGGCTTTCGTCGTTCCCCATGAATCACGAAACGCAGGCGAGCGGAGCCAGGTGGAGCAGCGCGTATCACTGGATCGAAGCGGGCCAGACGATGCGCGTGTTTCTCGAGCGCAGAGACGAGCGCTTTACCCCGTCTGAAGATCGCGCGGGCGCCTCGACCCGGCCGGGTGCGGCGCCACCGGCGACCTTCGCGCGCGAGCGCACGCTCTCTTACTGGGGCGCGGAGAACCGCGCTTCGTTCGCGAACGATCGTGTTTCGCTCACGGCATCGGTCCAGGGGCAGGAGTCCGAAGACAACTTTCACGGGCCGGTCCCGTTCGGCCGGCCGCCGGAAGCGCGCGACGATCGTCACCGCTCGGCGTTCACGGGAAACGCG
>JABDJQ010000411.1 GCA_013002425.1 Gemmatimonadota bacterium | reverse complement strand
CTGGTACGCGGAGCGGAGCGTCTCCGCGCGCCTGGGGGCCCGGCGCCGCGAACTCCTGGGGGGCGTGAAGCGCGAGGCGAAGAAGCTGAAACGCGCCATCGCGAATCTCGAGGGCGATCTCGAGCGGGCGCACGGATTTCCGCTCCTTCGCAAGGAAGCCGAGATCCTGTCGATTCACTTTCACGCAATCGAGAAGGGCGCGCGCGAAGTGACGCTGCCGGACCCTTACGGCGGCGACCCAGTCACGATCAGGCTCGACCCGGCGAAATCCGCGCGAGAGAATATCGACCGCCGCTTCAAGAAGGCGGCGAAGGGCGAGCGGGCCGTGCCCGCAATCGAAGAGCGCCTGCGCGATTTCCGCGCGAAGCTTGCGCCGCTCACGGAGATCGCCGAAGATGCGGAGAACGCGAAAGACGAGTCCGCGATCGACGATCTCGCCGCGCGGGCGGAACGGCATCTGCCGAAGCCGCGCCCCGAGCCGGAATGGAGGAAGCGCATCAGGAGTTCGAAGGATCAGAAAGCAACGAGCGGCGCGCGCCCGCGCGAATACACGGTGACGGGCGGATACACGGTGCTTGTCGGCCGCGATAACAAGGAGAACGATCGCCTGACGTTCAAGATCGCGGGACAGCGCGACTTCTGGTTTCACGTCAGCCAGTCGCCCGGTTCGCACGTCGTTCTGCTGCGCGATCCGAAAGACGATCCGCCGAAAGAGGCGCTTCTCGAAGCCGCCGCAATCGCGGCATGGCATTCGAAAGCGCGGAACGCGTCGAAAGTGCCCGTCAACTACACCGAGCGCCGTTTCGTGCGGAAGCCGCGCGGCGCACCCGCGGGGATGGTGACGATTCAACGCGAAAAGACGTTGTTCGTGGAACCGAAGCTGCCGGAGAAGGAAGAGTAGCGAGGCAGCAGGCATAAGACACGATCGCTCGAAACGGATCGAAGAACCCCTACCGGAACAGCCGCTTCAACTCGCTCCAGGACGACGACTCCGCCGCCCCCTCCGGGCCCGCCACTCCCGTTGCCGTCGGGCAGTTCCAGACCGAGCGCACGAGAAGGTTCACGGGCCCGAGAGCGTCCGTGTACGGAACCGGCGGGCAGTGCGCGGGATTTCCGAGACCGCCGGGTCTGAATTCGTAGCTCGTGCCGTTTCCGACGCCGACACCGGCACAGGCCGGTCCACCGGCGGCGTTCTTCTCGTTGAAATCCGTGACAGGCCGCAGGATGTTGACCCAGCCGCCGGAAAGCGCGGTCGCCACGAGTGCGATCCGGTCCGCCGTCGTCGAACCGAGTCCGGGAATCGCGTTCCAGCCCTGAATCGTTCGGTGCGTGTAATTCTCAAGCTCGGAACTGCCTGTGAGGCAGTCGTTTTCGTCCACGTTCCAGAGCGTGATCCGCACGTTGGGGCTGCCGTAGCCGTTCACACTGGAAGTCCAGTACCAGTAGTTCGCCGTGTTCGTGCACTCGTGGCCGCTTCCACCGGCGCATTCCGCGGCGAGATCGTAGACCACGCCGACTCTCTGTCCCGGCGACATTTCGGGATAGGTCCGCATCCAGCCGCTGCACAGGTCGTAATAGATAATCGTGCACGCGCCCGGCGCGCCGCCCGGCTGCGCGCCGAGTTCGTAGTAGCGTTCGGCGACGGGGTCCGTGAACAGCCCGGCAATTGCGAGCCCGGCGCTCGCGGCGATCAAGGCCAGAGACAGGAGTGCGATGCGAGGGGTTCGAGTTCGCAATGCGCGAACGGGGCGATTCATGGCACTACTTCTTCCGCACTACTGGAACAGCCGCTTCAGCTCGCTCCATGTCGACGACTCCGTCGATTCCGGCGCACCCCCCGGTCCCGCGACTCCGGTAGCCGTGGGGCAGTTCCAGACCGAGCGCACGAGCAGGTTCACGGGGCCGAGCGGGTCGGCGAGAACTTCGGGCGGACACAGACCGGGCCCGCCCGGCGAATCGCGAAACCTGTAACTCGTGCCGTTCCCGACCCCCGCGCCGTCGCAGGCCGGACCGCCGGTCGCGTTCTTCTCGTTGTTGTCGGTAATCGGCTTTACGATGATGCCCAGCGCGGTTGCCACGAGGGCGATTCGATCTTCGCTCGTGGATCCGAGCCCCGGAATCGCGTTCCATCCGTTCATGGGTACGACCGCGGTTGCCGCCGAACCGGTGACGAGACAGTCATCTTCATCAACGGTGAACAGCGCGTAACTCACGTTGGGGAACATGCCGTATGCTCCCCCGGCCGCATACCAGTACCAGTAGTTCATGAGGTTTTCGCATTCGTGGCCCGGGCCGCCGGCGCATTCAATCGCCAGGTCGTATACGACGCCGATCTTGTTGCCGATCCCCAACGTGGGAAGCATCTTCATCCAGCCGCTGCAGAGGTCGTAGTAGATGATCGTGCACGCGCCGGGCGCGCCGCCGGGCATGGCGCCGATTTCATCGTAGCGCCTGTCAGCGGGTTCGGTGATCGGTTCGGCGTGGAGAGGGATCGGTGTTGCCGCAAGGACGATCGCGAGCGCCAGGAGGAGCAGCTTCGCGGCTTTCAGAGATCGGGTCATGCAACCCTCGCAGTCTTCTCGTTCCCCGGCGGGCATGGCCGGGTGGTTGCTCTATTTCCAGTATACGCCCCTGTTCGAGCCATGTCGAGGCGGCGCGCGATTCATGCGCGTGGGGTTACTCTGTCAACTCGATCCGCGCGTGCTACCGCGCGATCACGAGCGAGCGCGTCTCTCGCCAGCTTCCCTGCTCGACACGCAGGAAGTACTTGCCCGCGGCGACCAGCTCTCCGGAGTCCGCCCGGCCGTGCCATGTGACTTCATGCTCTCCGTCGGGATACGTGCGCGCGGCGAGCATGGCCACGCGCCGCCCCGCGATATCGTAAACGTCGGCGCGCACGGGTTCGCTCCCCTCCGCGCGAAATCGAATCGAAGTGCCGAGCGCGAACGGATTGGGCGCGGTGCGAAGCCGCGTAAGATCCGACGGCAGCCAGTTCATGTCCCACACTTCTTCGCCCTTTTCGCGGATCTCGTAATCGTACGCGCGCAGCCGGTCCTGGTCCTCGTCGAGATCGCCGTTCATGACCACGAGCGCGACCTCTTCGAAGCGCGCCCAGTCGCGAAGCGTGACGGAGCCGGAACCGTTTTCGAGCGCGAAGTCGTGTATCTCGTAACTGCCCGTGCTTGTCGTTCCGGCAAGAATCACACGCCGGTTCCTGTCGAGGGCCGCGTCGCCCCGAAAGACGATTTCGAGGTGAGCGCGCGTCGCCGGCCCGTGAATCTTGACGTAATTCGCCGCCAGCCGCTCCGCGATTTCGTCTTCGTCGATCGTGAACGTGCCGGTTTCGCCCTTGCGATGCTGCTTCTGAAACCAGACGAGGGGGAGTTCGTCGGCGCGCACGTAATGGCGTCCGACATTCCGCGGGCCCGTAAACAGATTCCATTCGGTAAACAGGTAGAACGCCTCTTCGAGCGTGTACCCGTTCTCGTTCAGAATCGCGCGCAGCACGGCATGGGACCCGGCGTCATTCGGGCATACGCGCTCCCATACAACAGGCGCGACGGGGAATCCGAGCAGTTCGTCGAGGAAATACCACCAGATGGCGCGCCCGTATTGAAAGCGATCCCCTCTGTCGAAGTCGCCGTGCGCGAGCAGGTAGCGATACGTTTCGTTGAAGTGACCCTGCACGTTCCAGTTGTGGAAGAGATCGGGATGAGCCACGATTTCCGACCAGCGCGCGGTCGACTCGAACATCATGTTGCCGCCCGTGGCCCAGCGGTTTCGCGCGTACTGAAAACCGTGAAACACCTCGTGCGCCGTGATGAGCCGAAGCACCGTGCCCTTCGGGTTCAGTTTGCTGTCGATCGCGATCCGCGGCACGGCCGAATTCGGACACTCGCCGTGAAACTCGAGCGCGCCTGCCAGGCCGCCGACTCCGGGCGGCGCGTTCCACGGCGTGATCGGAATCCTGCCGAACGCGGGATCCGTCGAATCACGGAAAACGGGGGGCGCGAGCATGCCGAGCTCGTCCCGAAACGCGCGATACGCCTGCTCGAGCACGGACCCGAGCGAGTCCAGATACTCGTTACTCGAAACGGCGTGCTCCCCCTCGGTGACGTACCCGATCGCGAAGTGCTCGGTGTGGTAGTAGAAGACATCGTCCTTCGCGAAGAGCTCGTTCGCCGCGGGGGGCAGGGCAGCCGCGCACGTATGAGGCGCCCTCCACTCGATGGCGGCCGCTTCCGCAGGGTCCATGGGTTCCTGAGCCGGAAGATCGATCCACATGACGGGTTCCCCTTATCCACGCTGGTTCAGTATACTGCACTGCTACACATCTCGCAGGAGGCGATCGTTTGAAAGTCGGGCTCATGGGACTTCCCAGCTCCGGGAAGACCACGCTATTCAATTTGTTGACGGGGCAGACGGCCGACACCACGCCGTTCGCTTCAGGCAAAAAAGAAATCAACCTCGGTTCCGTGATGGTTCCCGACACGCGGCTCGACCGCCTGGTCGAACTCAATCAGCCGAAGAAGATCACGCACACGGAGATTTCGTTCGTCGATCTCGCGGGGCTCCCGAACAGCGACGACCGCAAGGGGATCGACGACATGATCCCGCATCTGCGCGACGCGGACGCGCTCACGCTCGTCGTGCGCGATTTCGATAACGCATCGGCGCCGGCCGCGCTCGGGAAAGTGAACTGCGTTTCGGAGCTGAACAGCGTGAAGGCCGACCTCATCTTCGCGGACCTCAACACTGCCGAGAAACGACTCGAACGTCTCGAACGCGAGAAGCGGAGCGGCGACAAGGACAAGATCCGCGAGTACGAGATCTTCGAGAAGGCGAAGGAGATGCTCGAGAACGAGCAGTTTCTTTCCGAGATGAAACTCGAACCCCACGACGAGAAACTGATCGTCGGATACGGGCTGCTGACGAAGAAGCGCTACGTAGTGCTGCATAACTTCGGCGAGGGGCGGGGCGAGGTGCCCGCGGAGCTCGCGGCGGAAGCCGCGTCGATGGGCGCGCCGCTCGTTTCGATGAACGCGCTGCTCGAGCACGAGGTCATGGAGATTCCCGAAGAGGAGCGCGCGGAGTACTGCGAGTCGCTCGGGATCGAAGGGGACGCGCGCGACAAGTTCGTCCGCGCCGCCTACGACGCGCTGAATTTGATCTCGTTCTTCACCGCCGGCCCGAAGGAAGTGCGCGCGTGGACC
>JABDJQ010000374.1 GCA_013002425.1 Gemmatimonadota bacterium | reverse complement strand
GGGCGAAACCATCAACCTGACTCCCGAGTACGCGACCAGCTTTCTTCTGATCGTGGACGGTTCCGCCGAACACGTGCGCGGGGCCCGGGTCATTCGCAAGGCCGGGAAAGGCGCTGCCACCGGCCTCATGGGGCTCGTGGGGATCGATGAAGCCGAACAGTTCCCTATAATTGTCAGAGAGCGGATCCATGCCATCGCCCTTTCGCGCGACACGTTCTTCGAGGCTCTCTCGGATTACCCGCGCTTCGGACGAAGCATGCTCCGCAGTCTTGCCGTCGTGATCCAGAACATGACCGTGCGAGTCGAGCAGCTCGAGGCCAGAATCGCCGCGATCGACCCGGACGCGGTGCCGCCCGTCAGCCCGGCTGCCGAAAGCTTCCCGCGCGGAGAGTAGCCCCCGCCTTGGCACTTCCCCGGTTCGTTCGTATAGTCGTTCTATCAAACAAGATGCAGCCTTCGGGGCGTGTTCCGATTCACTCTGGCCCTTGCTTTTCCGCATCTCGACCGAAAAGGAACACGCCCGTTCATTCCCCCTTGATTTTGACACGAGGGCCCCTCACGGGACGAATTGACGAAACCCCCTCATTCTGCTAAACTTAGCGGCCAGTAAGATCATTTCTACCAAAATTGTCGGATCCGTTCGTTTTCACATGGGCGGTACAGAATTCACCACAACCGAAGGGGGTCCCCTCTATGTGCAAACGAGTATCCCCGACTCTTGCACTTGCTTGCCTTGTCGCATTCCTTCTGCCTTCCGATCTTCTCGCAAAGCAACCGGCTCCGAACAGCGCCGCGATCGAGAAAGCTTCGATCGCCGAACGAACGCCCGTTCCGATTCGCGTCGAGTCGAGCTGGCGTGTACGCGACGACCGTTCCGGTGATTTCGCGAGAAGAATGTACCGTCGCGATTTTCAAACAGTGATGCCGACGCGCCAGGGCGACGATCCGGTCGCGGTCGCGCTCGACTTTCTCGCCGACGAAGCGGGCCGTCTGAACCTTCCGGTTCAGGTCGGACAGGCCGGCAAGGCAGCGACGCTGGGGCTCGGACTCGAGCGCGTCAAGGCCAGCGGCAGCGGAAACCACGTCACGTTCACGCAGCAGGTCGGCACGGTGCCGGTCTGGCGGAGCGACGTGGTCGTGAACATGACGCACCAGAACGTCATCTACTCGGTGTTCAACGAGTCCCGCGGCGCACTGGACATCGACGTGACGCCCGCATTCGACGAGCTCGAAGCGCGACAGATCGCGATCGACGCCATCAAGCCCGTGAGCATGATGGGCGACGTGAAGAGCAAACTCTACGTGATGGACGTCCACGAAGACGGCACGTACCGGCTCGTGCACCGCGTCACGGTTCCGGCGCAGGAACCGATCGGCGACTGGGTCGTCGCGATCGACGCGAAAACGCGCGAGATCCTGCGGGTTCACGATCAGCGCGTCCTCGATACGGGCACGGGCAAGGTCTTCAATCCCGATCCGATTACGGTCATGCAGGACGAATCGATCGACGACAACGGCGACTCGAACGCGCTCATTCCGGACGCCGCGTACGACACGCTCGCGCTCACGGATCTCGATCCGCCGGTCGGCGGCCTCTACAGCCTCGACGGCGCGTGGGCGCGCATCACGGATCACGAGTCGCCGGCCCATACGCCGCCGCAACTCGCGGACCCGAATGCGTTCATTTATGACAGAAGCAATCTGAACTTCGAAGAAGTGAACGTCTATTACCACATCACGGCGTTCCAGAACTACATCCAGTCGATCGGCGTGTTCGGCGCGAACCAGCGCGTGCAGGAACTCGACGCGCACGGCCTGAACGGCGCCGACAACTCGCACTACGTGCTCTCGACCACCCAGATCGCATTCGGCGACGGCGGCGTCGACGATGCGGAAGACGCGGATGTCGTCGTTCACGAATACGGCCACGCGATTCATCACAACATCGTGCCGAGTTGGGGCGGCGGCGACGCCGGCCGCATGGGCGAAGGCTTCGGCGACTACCTCGCCTGGACCTGGTCGATGCAGCAGTCGACGTTCGGCGACGACAAGATCTTCAACTGGGACGGCCACAACCAGTTCTGGCCCGGACGTCTCGCGGTCGACTCGACACTGCACTACCCGGAGGACAACACGGGCGTGCACACGCCGGGTGGAACGCTCTGGTGCTCAGCCACGACGAGCCTCTGGCGCGAAATCGGAGGCTCGACCGCGGACGAAGTGCTCCTCGACGCGCACTTCGCGGTCGGCTCGGGCGCCACGATGCCCGACGTCGCGAACGCGACCGTCAACAGCGACATCGCGATCAACGGCGGCGCGAACGTGCAGGGTATCGTCAACACCTTCGACTTCTGGGGGATCCTGGACGCGGCAAGCTTCCTGCCGACGATCACGCACACGCCGCTCACGGACACCGAAGACATGGTCGGACCGTACACGGTAGCCGCGACGGTCACGTCAGCGCAGCCGCTCGACGCGTCGAGCATCCGCCTGATCTACGGCACGACCGGGGCCTTCACCGACACGCTCGTCATGGGCAATGTCGGCGGCAACGACTACTCGGCCGACATCCCGGGACCGCTGAACAACGTTACGGTTCAGTACTACATCACGGCCTCGGACTCGGGCGGCGGCACGTCGACGGATCCCGCCGGCGCCCCGGGCAGCTTCCATTCGTTCTTCGTCGGCGCGGACGTCACGCCTCCGAGCATCACGCATAACGCGCTGAACGATCAGCCGTACATTCAGTGGCCGGCCACGCTCTCGGCGACGATCACCGACAACCTCGGCGTGAACGACGATTCGGTGCAGGTTACGTGGCTCCTGAACTCCGCTCCGCAGGCGACGTTCAGTCTTACCCGCGTCGGCGCGACGGATCTGTTCACGGGCGACTTCCCGAGCGATACGAACAGTGTTTCGATCGGCGATCTGATCGACTATCAGATCTGTGCGAAGGACAATTCGTCGAACGAAAATCAGGCCTGCGAGCCGTCAGTCGGAACGAACGCGTTCAAGCTGGTTGCAACGCTCGGTCTCATTCTCGTGCTCGACGACGACAACGTCGCGAAGGATCGCGAAGCAAAGATCTTCAAGAACGACGACGGCAGCTACACGACCGAGCTGCCCTCCGTGCGTGACTTCTCGAAAGTAGGAAAAGTCGCGGACGACATGGTCGACATGTTCAACACGATGGGCTATGTCGCGACGAAAGAACCGGCGAACACGAGCGATCCCGGCACATGGTCCGGTTACGATCTCGTCGTTTCGTCGTCCGGGCAGAACCTCAGTCCGGTCGCGGACGCCGGTTACCGTACGGCAGTCGAAAACTACGTCGCGGGCGGCGGCAAGCTTCTGGTCGAAGGGGGCGAGGTCGCATACGACGCGATCAGCTCTCCCGGATATCCTTCGTTCGCCGCGAACGTAATCCACGGGAATGCATGGACCGGCGACAACGTCGGCACGATGAACCTCATCGGTGGCCAGGCGTCTCATCCGATCGCTACGAGCCCGAACACGCTTCCGGCCGCGCTGACGATCGCTTACGCCGGTGTAGGGTCGCAGGACGCATACACGAACGCCGACGCGAGCACTTACACCGTCTACGAAACGACGACGGATCCCGGTGACGGCGGAATCGTCGTGTACGACGACAATCCGGCGCCGCAGAGCGCGCAGATCGTCATCTACGCGTTCGACTTCTCGCTGGTCGCCGACTCGACGACGCGTTTCCAGATGCTTCAGAACACGGCCGCGTTCCTGCTCGCAGCGGAAGGTGCGGCCACGGGTTCGATTTCGGGGAACGTGAACCTGATCGGTTCCGGCGACAACTCCGGTGCGGTCGTAACGGCGGGCGGCCAGTCCGACACGACGGACGTTGCCGGCGACTACTCGATCACGGGGCTCTACGCCGGCACGTACACCGTAACCGCGACGAAGTCCGGTTACGCAGGCGGTACGCAGCCCGGTGTCAACGTGCTCGACAACACGAACACGGCGAACATCGACTTTGCGCTCGGAGGAATCGCGATCGACACGATCTGCGTGAACCCGGGAACCGCGATCATCGACCTCGACTCCGTTTCCGCGTCGCTGAACGTGGGACAGAGCATTTCGATCAGCGAGATCGATCTCTCGGTTCGCATCCTGCACACATACATCGGTGATCTCGAAGTCGAGCTTCACTCGCCGCAGGGAACGACGGTGCGCGTGCACAATCGTACCGGCACTTCGGCGGACAGCATCAGCACGAACTACGATGCGATCACGGCGCCGGACGGCCCGGGCGACATGACCGACTTCAACGGTGAAGACGCTCAGGGCTCGTGGACGCTCTCGGTTACCGACAACGCCAGCGGCGACTTCGGGACGATCGAGGAGTTCTGCCTGATCATTACGTACGGTACCGTGCCCACGGACGTGGCGGACGGCAGCGTTCCGCGCAGCTTCGAACTGCATCCGAACCGCCCGAATCCGTTCAACCCGACCACATCGATTTCGTTCGACGTGCCGAAAGCGAGCCACGTTCGCCTCGGCGTCTATAACACGGGCGGACGTCTGATCAAGACGCTCGTGAACGAAACGATGCAGGCCGGTTCGCGCCAGATCCTGTGGGACGGCAAGAACGAGTCCGGACATTCGGTCTCGTCGGGTCTTTACTTCTACAAGATCGAAGCGGACGGCTTCACGGAGACGCGGAAGATGACGCTCATCCGATAGTCGCTCATTCTGCGGGGGCGGGGTCACGGGACTCCGCCCCTTTTTTACTGATTGCTACTTTCGATACAACAGGAGTCTTACGAAATGAACTTCCGGCGCATGGCATTGCTGGTCCTCGTTCTCGGGGCGGTCCTTCACGCCGCACCCGCGACCGCGCTCGATCGCGTCTGGGTCGCCACGATCCCGGGCGGCGCATCGATCGAAACGGCCTGGAGCCTGGGCGCCGAAGTATTCGACCGCACGCCTGAAATGTTCGTACTCGGCGACGCCGCTTCCGCCGCGAAACTCGCGGGCGCGGGCTGGACCGTGGACGGGCCGTACGATCTCGACGCGGACAAACGTCACACGATCGGTTACGAGAAGGGGACTTCGTTCGGTCTCGCGGATATCGACTTCAGTATTGCCGCTCCCGGCGCGCGCATCATCTGGGCGCGGGGACGTTCGCTTCTCACGGAGTCCACGGACGAGTTCCCGCATATCGACTACGGGCAGCAGCATCGTGACATCAAACTGCAGAACCTGCGGAAGCGCCCGATTCGCCGGCCGATCGTGCAGGCGCCCGCGCGTGACAAGGCAGCGGCCACGACGTTTCTCCCGATCATCTCGGACATCGTCGCGCAGGTCGATTCGAACGCGCTCAAGACCTGGGTCGACAACCTGAGCGGCGAGAACTCGATTCTGGTCTCGGGGAATCCGTTCACGATCACCACGCGCTGGACCGACAACGCGCAGTGCGATACGGCCGAACGCTACGTGCTCGAGCGCTTTCAGGCGATGGGGATTCCGGCGCAGTTCGACCCGTATTCGTTCTCGGGAACGGACGCGCGGAATGTCGTCGCCACGATCACGGGGAGCGAGACGC
>JABDJQ010000366.1 GCA_013002425.1 Gemmatimonadota bacterium | reverse complement strand
CTGTACAGCGCGGCCGGAAACGAATTGCAGATCCATTGCAGAATTCTGGAGATCGAGCCCCTTACGCCGTAACGTTCGATCCGGCGATTTCGACAACCACTTCCGTCTCGAGCGAGTTCGCGATGATGCAGTTGCTGTGAGACTTCTCGTGCAGGGCGTGAATCTCGTCTGGCGTCGGCAGCGTATCGCCCGCAAATCGAACCGCCGGCCGGAGCGTGATCTTCGTCATGCAGAATCGTCCCTCGGCGTTCTTGCCCATCACGCCCACCGCGTCGTCAACATATCCGTCTACCACGAACTTCATCTTGGCCGCGAACGCCAGGAAGTAGAGCATGTGGCAACTCGAGAGCGAGGCGATCAGCGCCTCTTCGGGATCGACGGCCTTCTCGACCGAAAGCGGCGGCGGCACCACCTGGGGCGAGGAACTCCCCGGAACCGTCACGCCGCCATCGAATGTCCATGTGTGGCCGCGGCTGAACTTGTTGTCGATGTACGGTTCTGCTTCCTTCCGATCCCAGCTGACGCGGGCGGTATATTCGGACATGCGAACCTCCTGGAGCGCGGGCTCCGGTCGACTGATTCCCAGAGTAGAGAATAGCGCGGGACCGGGCAGGATCTATAGGTAGTAGCCGAAGGCCGCGAGCGGACGAGGTCTGGCGCGTGGCGCCGTCAATTCACGTACCCGAGGCTGCGCAGCTTCTTCACGACGTCCTCTTCCAGAATATCGACGACCTCTTCGCCGCGCTGCGAGCCCTCCGTGCGCGCGAGGCTTCGCTGGAACCACTGCAGCAGTTCGCTCGCGAGCAACTGGCGGCGCGTCGAATCGCTCTCGGCGATCGACTGGCGCTCGAGGGGGTCGATCACGAGGTCATACATGAGGCTCACGCGATCCTTGTCCTGATAGATGTACTTGAAGCGCGAGTCCATCGCGGCCTTCTTTTCGTAGCCGTAGAGTACGGATTCGGCGAATCGATACGGGGAGAGGGTTTCGGCGCCGCGAGCGACGGGCGCGAGCGACTCCCCCTCGAACGACTCGTTCATGGGCACGCCGAGCACCTCGCAGAGCGTCGGCAGAACGTCGACGAGCCCGACGCGCGCCTCGACCGTCGGCTCCCAGTCGCGCCCCGGCGCATGCACGATGAGCGGCACGTGAAGCAGTTCGTCGTAGAGCGTATGGCCGTGTTCGAAGTTGCCGTGTTCCCAGAACTCCTCGCCATGATCCGAAGTAATCACCACAGCCGTATTCGCGAGCGCGCCACGCTGCTCGAGCGCATCGAGAAAGTCGCCGATCGCCGCGTCGACCGCCGCGATCTCCGCACGATAGAGAGCGCGCGCAAACGCCGCCATCTCCGCCGTGGGCGCCTCGCGCCGCCAGCGGGCGACATCGCCGAACGGCGGTTCGGCCGGGCGCGGAATGTCGGTCAGGAACTGCGTCAGAAACGGTTCGGGCGGGTCGAAGTCCATGTGCGCGTCGAAGAGATGCACGAAGAGAAAGTAGCGGCCGCTCCGTTCGTCGATCCACGTGAGCGCCTGATCGAGCGTTCTGGGCGCGCGACGCAGCTGGCGGTTCGACGCGGGAAGGTAGTCGTAGTCGTCGAACCCGCGATCGAGGCCGAGCGCCGGGTCGAGAAACGCGCAGTTCACGAACGCGCCGGTCTCGAATCCGTGGGACCGGAGGTGCTCCGCCCCCGTCGGGACCGCGTCGCGAAGCTTCGAAAAACTGGGGTGGAGCCCGACGGCGCCGTGCACCGTGGGATAGGCGGAAGTCAGAAGCGAGGCCACCGAAGGGAGCGTCCACGGCGCGTGCGCGGTCGCGGCCTGAAAACGGGTGGCGCCCTGCGAGAAACGGTCGATTTGCGGGGTCACGGGACCTTGCGCGGTCCGGCGGCCGATTTCGTCGAAACGGACCGTGTCGATCAGCAGCACGATCGCGTTCTCGGCCGGAGGCGCGCTCCCGCCCTGCTTCCCGCAGCCATGGAGCGGCGCGAGCCCCGCAAGCAGCGCCAGCGGGGCGAACAGGAACGAAATGACGGCGCGTGTGCAAAGCATTACAATACAATCGGTAACATAGTTGTTCCGATTACCTCAAACCAATTCCCGGGGCGCACCCGAGTTCGTGACGTTCTACTCCCGGGGCTCGTGAATCGCATGCCGCTGCTCCTCATTCTCTATCTGGTCGCGCTCGGCGTCAGGCTCGTGTATCTGGCCGCGCATGCCGGCGACCCGCTCTTCGCGTACCCCATGGTCGACAGCGCGGTCTATCTCGCCGCCGCGGGGCGCTGGGCGTCCGGCGGCGGCCTGCCCGACGGCGCCCTCCCGTTCGGACCGCTCTACCCGATCGTGCTCGGCGCGCTCTACAACATCACGGCCGGGAATCTGACGGTTCTGCACGCGCTCCAGATGGCGATCGAAGCGACCGGCGCCCCGCTCGTCTTTCTGCTCGGGCGGCGGATCGGCGGCGGGGCGGCTGGGGTACTCGCCGGCGTTCTCTATGGGTTCTACTGGCCGTTCGTCTATTTCGCGGGCGAGTGGCTGGTCGAACCGCTCGTGATTCCGCTTCTGCTGGCGGGCCTGCTCTTCTGGCTGCGGGCGTCAGACGGGCGGGGCGCGGCCGGCAGTGGACGGCACGGCTCCGGCGGGCGCGCCACCGACGGCCTGCTCTACGCGGCTGCCGCCGGCGCGTTTCTCGGGCTCTCGGCGATCACGCGGCCGAACGGGCTGCTCGTTCTCGCACTCGTCGCGCTTACGACGGCGTTTCTGCAGCGCAAACTCGCGCATGCCTTCGCCATCGCCGCTGCGGGCGCCCTCATCGTCCTCCCGGTCGCCGCGCACAACTACAGAGAGTCGGGCGACTGGATCCCGGTTTCGAGCACGGGGGGCATCAACTTCTACATCGGCAATAACGCCGAGGCGACGGGGCGCGACTCGACGTTTCCGCGCATGCGCCAGTGGACGTTCGAGAAGGTGGAAGCGCTGGCGGAAATCGAAACCGGGCGGCCCCTCTCCCCGGCCGAAGTGAGCGGGCACTACTTCGCGAAAGGGCGCGACTTCGTCATGAAGAGCCCCGGCGCGTTTCTCGCGCTCACGGCGCGGAAATGCGTGCAGCTCGTTTCCGGTTACGAGATGCCGAACGTCAAGGACCCGAACTTCTACCGCGCCCGCTCGCCGTTTCTGAAGTGGCCGCTGTTTGCGGGATTCGGAATCGTGCTCGCGCTGGCGGCGGTGGGTGTGTTCGCGGGCGGCGGGCCGGGGAATCACAAACAGTCCAACCGAACCGCGAACGGCAGGCGAAAAGGTGCCGCCCCCTGCACGAACGCGCGCACGCTCACGCTTCTCTTCGCCGGCTTCTACGCGCTCAGCGTCGTCATTTTCTTCGTGAACGCGCGCTATCGTCTTCCCGTCGTACCGTTTCTTCTCCCGTTCGCGGCGCTCGGTCTTCTCGCGCTCGTCCATGCGATCCGAAGCGACCGCGCGCGGCTCGTTCGCGGCGGCGGGATCTTCGTCGCCGTGCTGCTTCTGGCCGAATGGAATCCGCTCGGCGCCGTGACGGACGAATCACAGTCGTGGTTCAACGTGGGGTGGGCGGCGCAGAAGTCGGGGCGCGCGGACGAGGCTCTCGAGGCGTACGGACGCGTCGCGGCGGGCAACAACTGGTATCCGCTCGCGCTGCACAACCGTGCGCTGATCGAGCGCGACGCCGGCCGCACGGAAGAGGCGCTGGCCGATCTCAATGCCGCCATCGCGATCGATTCGACGTACTATGAAGCATGGGCGACGCTCGGGAGCGTGCATTATCGCGCCGAGAACTACGCGGACGCGGCGCGCGCGTACGAAAGGGCGGCCGTGCTCTGGCCGCGGGCGACGTACCTCGTGAACCAGGGGCTCGCGCTCCGGAATCTCGGCGCGATCGGCCCATCGATGGCCGCGTTCGACCGCGCGATTTCGCTCGATCCCGCGTTCGTGAAGGCGCGCGCGCATCGGGCCGAGATTCTGATCGTGCAGGAGGCGTATGATGAAGCCGCGCGCGAGATCGAAACGATCCTGACGCTCGAACCCGGGAACGAAGCCGCGAAGGCGCAGCTCAAGGCGATCTATTCGCTGCAGGAACAGAGAAACGCCGCCGGGAACGAACCGGGCGCGCGCGAAATCGAACGATCCGAGGGGAACCGGTAATGGCCAAGCGCCCCTATCACAATATTCTGCTGATCCAGACCGGATTCGTGGGCGACATGGTGCTGACGACGCCGCTCATCCGCGCGCTTCGCACGCACGCCCCCGATGCGCGCATCACGCTGCTGACAGCGCCACGCGCCGCCGGCATCATCGAACACAATCCGCATATCAATGAGATGATCGTCTACGACAAGAAGGGCGCCGACCGCGGCGTCGGCCCGTTCCTGAAGCTCTCGAAACGGCTGCGGGCGGCGAAGTACGACCTCGTGATCGCGCCGCACCGCTCCGTGCGCTCGGGGCTGCTCGCGTGGCGGACCGGGGCCCGCAGGCGCATCGGCTTCGATCACGCGCAGTGCCGCTACTTCTACACCGACATCGTCCCCTACTCGCGCTGGGAAGGGACGTTCATTCGCCGGAAGCTGCGCCTTCTCGAGCCGCTCGATATTTTCGAAGAAAACGAGACGCCGGAACTCCACTGGGCGCCCGAGACGGAGGCGAAGATCCAGGCGCGGCTCGACGAGCGCGAAGGGAAGCGGCCGTTCGCGGTGCTCGCCGTCGGGAGCGCGTGGGCCACGAAACGATGGCCGGCCGAGCGCTTCGCCGAAGCCGCGGCGGCGCTCCACAAGCACGGCTTCGACGCGATCGCCGTCGGCGGCCCCGGCGACAAGCACGCCGGGAGCATCGCGCACGAAAAGGGGGGCGCGCACGACTGGACCGGGACGACGTCGCTCCCCGAAGTCGCCGCGCTGCTCGCGAAAGCGTCGCTCTTCGTCGGGAATGATTCCGGCACGCTGCACATGGCGCGCGCCACTCGCACGCCCGCCGTCGCGCTCTTCGGCCCGACCGGGCCCGAGCAGTTCCGGTTCGACAATCTCGTGCGCGTCCTGACAAGCGAAGTGCCGTGCGCGCCGTGCGCGGATCATGGCCACGACGAATGCCCGAAGGGGAACTGGATCTGCATGCCCGAGATCAGCGCCGAGCGCGTGGTCGAAGCGGCCGAAGATCTCGGCGCGATCAAGCACAAAGGGGAGCGCGTTTGAATTCTCCCCGTCCGATCGACGCGAAGCGAGTGCTCGTGGTGCGCACGGACCGCATCGGCGACATGATTCTGTCGACGCCGCTGCTCGGCATGATCAAGAGCGCGTCACCCGACTGCGAAGTGACTGTCGCCGTACCCTCGTATGTCGCGCCCGTGCTCGATGCGAATGAAGACGTGGACGCCGTGCTGATCTGGGAGAGCGAGGAGGCGTCCGTGTCGGCGCTTCGTTCACGCGCCTTCGACGCGGCGATCCTGCTGAACCCGGGGCTCGAAGCCGGAATGCGCATTTTGCGCGCCGGTATTCCGTATCGCACCGGCCCGCTCGCGCGGACTTCGTCGTTCTTCTTCCTGAATCGCGGCGTGCGGCAGGCCCGATCGCGCGGCGCGCGGCATCAGGCCGAGTGGGACGCGGATTTCGCCACGCTCGTGACCGGCGGACGGGCAGATGCGAGCGGTGAGGCGGGCGGGAGCGGCGCGGCGGGCGATATCCCGCCCCCGAAAGTTCGTATCTCAGACGAAGAGCGGGAACGCGGACTCGCGATCGTGCGCGAGGCGTTTGACGGCGAACGTCCCGCGAAACTGCTCGGGCTTCACCCCGGCTCAGGCGGTTCCGTACTCGCATGGGGGGACGATCGCTTTCTCGAAACGGCGCGGCTCTTCCGCAACGCCGGCTACGCGGTCGCGATCACGGGAAGCGAATCGGAACGCGAAGCGGCGGAACGAATGGCGCGCGAGCTGGTGCAGGATGCTGAGGCGCCGGCTGCCGTCTCTCTCGCCGGCGCTCACGACTTCCGCACGTTTCTGAGTATCCTCGCGCAATTCGATCACTTTCTCGCGCCGAGCACCGGCCCCCTTCACGCGGCGGCGGCACTCGGCGTCCCGGTGTCCGCGCCCTATCCGCCGCTCCCCTCGCAGCGCGCCGGCCGATGGGGGCCGCGTCCGCTTCCGGGCATCGGCGCAGCCGCACCCGAGCCGGACGTCGCATGCCCCGCGCGCATCCGATGCCTCGAAGATCGCTGCCCGCATCATCCGTGCATGAGCCTGCTAACGCCCGAGCAGTTGTTCCGGGAGGTGATCGCGCTGCACGATTCCCGGGCGGCGGAAGCAGATGGTCGCGACGCCGGTGCGACAGGCGCGGGAGGCGCACGATGAGCGCACTCGCCCGCCCGAAGATCAGCGTCACGATCATCACGAAGAACGAAGAAGCCGAGATCCGCGAGTGCATCGAATCGGTCGCGTGGGCGGACGAGATCATCGTGGTCGACTCGTTCTCGACCGACCGCACGGTCGAGATCGCGAACGAGATGGGCGCCCTTGTCGAGCAGCGCACGTTCACGGGCTTTACCGATCAGAAACAGCACGCGAGCGACAACGCCGCCGGGCCGTGGATTCTGAACATCGACGCCGACGAACGCGTGACGCCCGAACTGAGAGCTGAAATCGAAGGGGCGCTCGCGAAGAGCCACGCACCGAACGGCGATCCCGGGAACGCTGCCCCCTCGAACGGCGATCCCGCCGGCTACACGATCCCGAGGCGCACGTGGTACGCCGGGGCGTTCGTGAAACACGCCTGGTGGCCCGACCGCAAACTGCGCCTCTTTCTGAAAGAGCGCGGGCGCTGGACCGGCGGCAGCGTGCACGAAGGGATGGCCGTCGACGGCCCCGTAGCCGAGCTGCAGTCGCCGCTCGTTCATTATTCGTTCCGCACGCTGACAGATCATCTGCGCACGATCAACAATCTGACCGAGCACGGCGCGGACGACCTCGTGCGCGCCGGCGCGGGCCGGTCGATCTGGAACCTGATCATCCGGCCGCCTTCTACGTTCATCAAGATGTACTTCATTCGCCGCGGTATTCTCGACGGCTGGCGGGGGCTCGTCATCGCGTTTCTCTCCGCCGCGCACACGACGCTCAAATACGCGAAGGCGCGGCAGCGTCACGACGAAGCGGACGAGACGCGCTCGTGAGCGCCGATCGCTCACCCCCTGCGGACGGCAGCATTACGGACCGTCCTCTTCGCATCGCGATCGCGTGCTCGTCTCCTTCGTGGGGGGGGCTCGAAATGCAGAGCGTGCACTCCGCCCGCGCGCTGCGCGAGCGCGGGCACGACGTCTGGCTGCTCTGCGCCGCCGGCACGAAAGTGGAATCCGAAGCGCGCGCACTCTGCCGGGTCGTCCCGAGCCTGCGCGGGCGATACGTCGACGTCGGCGGCATCAGGCGGGTCCGCACGTTTCTAGACGAAAGCGAAATCGACGTCGTGCATCTCGAACTCGGGCGCGACCTCTGGACCATTGTTCCCGCGGCGCGCTCCGCGAAACGCCGCCCCGCGCTCATCTATACGCAGCGCATGCAGTCGTCCGTCGACAAGAAGGACCCCGCGCACCAGCTGCTTTACCGTTCGCTCGACCGCGTGATTGCCATCTCGGAAGTCGTGAAGGCGAACCTCGTGAAGCGCTTCCCGGTACCCGAGGAACGCATCGTCGTGATCCCGAACGGCGTCGATCTGGCGCTCTATGATGTGACGCCCGAAGCGCGTGAAGCCGCCACAAACACGGTTCCGTGGAAGCCCGGCGTGCCCGTCGTCGCCCTGCTCGGACGCATCTCGCGCGGCAAGGGCCACACGAAACTGATCGAAGCCGCGCCCGCCATTCTGGAGCGCGCGCCCGAGACACAGTTTGCATTGATTGGTTCTGTGTCTGACGGTGAAGAAGAATACGCAGCAGATCTCGATGCCAGGATCACGGCCGCCGGACTCGCGGGCCGCGTCCACAAACTCGGCTTTCGAGACGACGTCCCAGCGGTGCTCTCGCTTTGCACCCTGCTCGTCGCGCCGTCCGAGTCCGAGTCGCTCGGCAACGTCGTACTCGAAGGGATGGCCGCAGGGCTCCCCGTCGTGGCAGCACGAAGCGGCGCCTTCCCCGAACTCGTCGTGCATGGCGAAACCGGGCTTCTCTACGATGTAAAGGACGCGAACGGGCTCGCCGATCCGGTCACTGAAATACTGGCCGATCAGTCGCTCGCCGCCCGGTTCGGGTCAGCCGGCCGCGCGCGCGTAACGCAGAATTACGACCGTGCGCGCCGCACCGATCACGTCCTGAAACTCTATAAGGACGTACTCGCCGAGAGAAAATGACCGACCCGCTCAGTTCCATGCGTATCGACCGATGGACCGACTGTCTCTCTGAGAGATTGATCGATCAATCTTTTCCGTCCGCCTCCTCCGCTCTCCGCTCCTTAAAACGGAAGCGTCCCTGTCACCAGCGTCGCGAAGTCGCCGCCCGAACCGCTGATGAAATACGGGCCCCTTCTCGCGAACTCGGTATCCACGACGAAGTCGAGCAGCAGATCCTTCACTTTGAGGCCCGCGCCGATGTTGTACGCAAACGCGGTGCCCGTCGCGATCGCGCCGTTCAGGTCGCGATCGAAGATGCGCTTCTGCGCGCCGGCTCGCAATATGAGCGCTTTCATCGCGCGGTACTCGAATCCCATCGCGACGCTCGGGATGTTGTCGATCTTGTCGTCGACCACGACCTGCTCGGGGCTCCCGGTTTCGGTGAACTTCGTTTCTCTCGAGTAGAACGCGGCGTCGACGCTGCCTACGAGAAGAAGCGCCTTGCTCGGCCTGTGATTGACGCCGATCCCGACATTCACCTGCGAGGTAACCGTTTCGTCCATGCGCGAAATCGCGCCGTCGGAAATCGTATTCCACGCCTGCTTGTCGCGGATGAAATCGAAGTACGGGATGAGCTGCGTATTGCGCTCCTTCGCCCAGATCACGCGCGTTCGGACCGCCGTCAGAAGATAGCCGTCGGCCTCGCGCCCGTTCAGATCCGTGTCGTCGAAAAACTCGTCCCAGCTCGTGACCCAGGTCGAAACGCCGATCTCGGCAGCAACAGATTCCGTGAAACCGATTTCGATTCCGGCGTCGATTGCGTTTCGCGCGACGCGGCTCTCTTCGTGCTGGATATCGCTCGTCTTCGCCAAGTCGACATTCTTTGCCGACGCGCGACCGTAGTGGAGCCCGGCCGCGAAACGATCACTGAAAC